>CALUZL010000016.1 GCA_944325295.1 uncultured Erysipelotrichaceae bacterium
GACATCGGTGGCTTCATGTCCATAATAGCAGGCCCATCCGCAGGTCAGATGAGCATTGTCGACCGGCCAGCGGAAATTGCCGGTTCCGACATTTGGTTTTTGGGTTGAACCGACGGCAATTATGGCCTGGATCGGTTGCGTTATCACCGATTCTGATACCTGACGACCACTCATGAGAACGCCGTTGATCCACGTCTCTTCATAAAGCACATAAGCACTCCCGCTTTTCTCTTCTTGGATCGTCTCGCTGGACCCCTCAAAGAGATCGGGATCCTGTAAGACGATCGCCTGATCGGCATAGACCTCCTCCAGATCCAATTTTTCTTTCGTGACGACGACATGGATCGGTGAGGTGAAATAAGTGACATTTAAGACCATGCCCGGGGTCAGAAGCTGATCGGTCGAAAAGATCTGATTGGGATTCAACATCATGATCTGCTCCGGGCTGAGATCACCATTCATGTAGCCGACACCTTGCAGGGTATCACCCTCTTGGACAGTATAGTATTCACGAATAGAATTATTACCATAGCACAGGTATTCGAGGACCTCTTTTTCTGAAGTCATGATGCGTTTGGGATCAGCCACACCTTTATGGGTACTGATAGTCTCCTCGATCCGGTAGCCGACAGCTCTTTGTCCGACTTCGGTCATCTCATCAAGTGCCGTATTAGCAGCGAGCAGGTTTCTTTCGCTCTCACTGACAAAATAATTCAAAAAAGTAGTACGTGCCGCATTGAAAATATCCATATCAGCGACATATATCGTCGCAAAGATACCTTCATCGGTCGAAAAGTCGATGACATTGGTCATTATCCCAAGGCCACCATGATCCCTGACATAGGCAAATATTTCCTCATCACGATCTTCGACCCTATAAAAACCCAATTCCGTGCTAAAGTAGTAATCACCGCTCAAAGTCATCGAAGTATTGGGAAAATCATTGGCATAATTTTCAAGATAGTAAGAATTTGTCATCTCGTTAAACTCATCGATATCGGAAATGATACCGATAAGTCGTTTGCCATCGTACAGTTTATAGTACTCTTTGACATCCGAATCATAGGAAATGATCTCTTGAGCGATCAGACTGTCTTCTTTTGTCTTTTCTAGACCAAAAGTGTGGCTGTCACTGTTTTCGCCGATCACAAAAACGATCAAGATACTCAAAAGAGCACAACCGATGATCGTCAAGATATTCTTCATCCTCTGTCCTCGCTCTTTAAACTGTAAAACCGGTTAGTATCCCTTTCAAAAGCCAACTTTATAAGACCGGTAGGGCCGTTTCGGTGTTTTGCAAGACTGACCTCAACTTCTTCGGTCTTAGGTCTTTCTTCGGAGCGTTTATAGTATTCTTCGCGATACAAAAACATAACTAGATCGGCATCCTGCTCGATCGAACCCGATTCGCGCAAGTCCGACAACATCGGTCTTTTATCTTCCCTTTTCTCAACGGAACGGGAAAGTTGCGAAAGAGCGATCACCGGGACATCGAGTTCGCGGGCCAAAGCTTTAAGCCGGCGCGATATCTCGGAAACTTCCTGTTGCCGCGACTCGACTTTACCGCTTCCCTGGATCAGCTGCATG
This sequence comes from uncultured Erysipelotrichaceae bacterium, assembly GCA_944325295.1. GTDB lineage: Bacteria > Bacillota_I > Bacilli_A > Erysipelotrichales > Erysipelotrichaceae > JAHHTG01. The sequence goes on from CALUZL010000016.1 coordinate 1,588, forward strand.
TAATCGATGACCACCAAAGCCAAACCGTTATCATTTTTTAAAGCCCGGCATTTGGCAAAGATCTCGCTGACCTTGATGCTGGCGGTATCATCGATAAAAAACTTCTGTCTTTTGAGCTCACTGATACCTTCATTCAATTTTGACCACTCACGATCGTCAAGTTTGCCGGTCCGCAGTTTTTGACCATCGATTTGTGTCTTGGCCATAAGCATACGTAAAGCTAACTGATCTGAAGGCATCTCTAAAGAGAAGATCGCAATCGCGCCGCTTGTCACCGCTGCCGTATTGAGGGCGATGTTTAAAGCGAAAGCGGACTTACCGACCGAAGGTCTTGCTGCCAAGATGATGAGATCGCCTCTTTGAAAGCCTGTCGTCATGCGATCGAGATCGCGATAAAGCGTCTTAATGCCGGTAACGGTATCGCCCTGTTCGTGGATCTTTTGGATCTTCAAAAGTGCTTCATCAAAGATCTCTGATGAAGTCTTAAAATCCGAATAGGCCCGACTTCTGGTGACATCCAGAATCTTTCTTTCCGCTTCATCCAAAAGATCTTCAACGGCGATCGAGCCATTATAGCCGTCTTTAGCGATGGTATTGGCCGCTTCGATGACTTTTCGGGCATATGATTTATCCTTGATGATCTTGATGTATTCTTTAGTATTGGCGCTTGATACCGTCACCGAGGTGAGGTGCAAAATAAAATCGATACCGCCGACTTGTTGAAAATAATCAAAGTCTTTAAGGCGCGAGGTGAGTGAGGTCGCATCGATCTCTTCGTTTTTTTCGTACATGCTGTACATGATCGCATAGACCTTGCGATGTTTGTCAAAGTAAAAATCCTCGCCGAGGATATTCGATTCCACCGCCAAGCGCATAGCGTCTTGATAGACTAAGATATTGCCTAAAAGTGACTCTTCGGCTTCTAAGCTGTAGGGCATTACGTTATCAGCCATCTACTCCTCCAAACATACGCGAATCGTCGCGATCACGCCTTTGTGTAGTTCGATCTTGACATCGGTATAACCAAGACTCGTGATCGGTTCGGGATCGAGGATCTTTCTTTTATCGATCGTATAGCCTTTAGCTTTAAGGGCCTCTTGGATCTGCTTGGTCGAAACCGAATTGAAGACCCGTCCGTTTTTGACATTGACTTTGAACTTGAAGACTTCTTTTGCCAGTTCTTCTTTGATCACCTGCGCCTTGGCCACCTGCTTCGCTTCATCTTTTGCGGCCGCTTCCTTTTGTCTGTCGAGGACCTTTAAAGAATCACTGCTGGCTTGCACGGCAAGCTTGCGCATTATGAGAAAATTGCGGGCATAGCCATCGGAAACTTCTTTGACTTCCCCTTTTTTACCAACATTTTTTACATCTTGCAATAAAATCACTTTCATCGACTTTCTCCTTGCGTATAATCATTTATACATTTTATCAAGACCTTTTCAAGATCCGCTATGGCGGTATCTTTTACCTGCAGTCCGGCTGCACTCATATGACCGCCGCCGTTCATCTTCTCCATGACCATTTGGACATTGAATTCACCCTTAGATCGAGCACTTATCGCCACCTCGTCCTTGCTTATCTTAGCGATCACAAAGACTGCTTTGACACCAATGGTTTCAAGCAGTGTGTCACAAGCTTGGGAGATGATCGAGCGCGGGTAGATATCGTCACTTTCATCCTTGCTTATAAGGATGCCCTCTTGCAGACGATAGGACTCATTTATGAGTTTTGAGCGTTTGACGACAAGTTCATAAGGTTCCTCGTTCAATTTCTCGACTAGTGCAGGATCGGCACCAAACTGTCTCAGAGTCTTTAAGACTTCAAAGGTCCTGATGCCACATTTGACCCGGAAACGATTGGTATCGATAAGGATACCAAGGTACATGATACTGGCCTCGATGGGTGTGATCGAAACGCGACCCATGAGATACGGTACAAACTCCAAGACCAATTCACAAGTCGAAGAGGCACCTGCTTCGATATAAGTCAGGATCGGATTGGTATCAAAATCGGCCATCCGCCGATGGTGATCGATGATGACGATCCGCTTAGCTTCTTGCAAGAGCTCCTTGCCGTTTGATTGCGAAGCGCTGTGATGGTCGACCATGATGACCAGTGTCTTATCGGTCAGATGGTTTTGTGCTTCGTTTATGCTGACGATATGATGTCTTTCCTCGAAATTCTCCCGGTTTTGGTTGAGAGCGTCCTGAACCCTTCCTTCAACACCGCCGGTCTTTAAGACGACATAGGCATCTTTTTTAAAGCTGCTGACGATATCGGCCATCGCTATCGCACTGCCCACGCAATCCGCATCGGCTTCAAGATGACCGACGATGATGACGTTGTCTGAGCGGTTTATGAGATCCTTTAAAGTATTGGTCATCACTCTCACCTGTACTTTACTGGACTTCTCTTTGGCCTCGCTGGTCCCACCATAATAGATGACATCTTCATTTAATTTGCGCACGGCGACCTGATCGCCGCCTCTGGTCTGAGCCAGTTCAAGCAAACTTGAAGCCATTTCATCCAAAACTTTCAGATCATTGCTGCCGCGGGCAAAAGCCAAAGAGAGCGTCACCGGTACTTCCATCCGCTTGGCTTGCTTTCGAACGGTGTTTAAGATCGAAAAGCGATCATCGGCCAAACGATGATAGATCTTTTCGTTGAGTATCAAAAAGATCCGATGATTTCTAAGAGTCTTGTAGGTAACACCATACTGTTTTAAATACTCAAGTACGGGAAGTTTTAAATCATTGCTGATGGTCGAGATCTCATCGTCACTTGTGCTTATTTCATCGAGATTGTCAAAATTGATGAGTCCGAAGACCACCGCATCGTCGCTGATCTGTTGTTTGAGATCATATATAGTGCTTATATCCTTAAAGAAGAGAACGGAGGCGTCATCTTTTTTAGTCACCTCGTACTTACAATCGTCGATGATGACCGTCACTCTTTCAAGATCACCGTTTAAAAGCTCGCTGAGTTCCGGGATCCAACCGGTCAATTTCTGACCATAGACTTCAAGGTTTCGCTCCTTAAAAAGTTTTGACAGCCAAGTTATCTCATAGCGGTCATTGTAGACCATGATCCCGACCGTAGCGATATCGAGTGCTTTATCGACAGAACTGTTGAGCTGAACGGTGTTGTAGCGCTCGGAATCCTTGCGCCACTTGTTGACGATGATAAACGTTATGACTAAGACCGCAAGACAGATGCCGTATATGAGCGCGGATACAATGATGTTGAAGTCAAAAAACCAGTACAGACAAAAGATGCTGATGCCAAGTAGCAGCATGACGATACTTATAAAGATAATGTAATTTTTAAGATTACTCATTGCGCATACCTCTTTTTTTATCCAGATATCGCTTTAAAGGCCCGCTGGCATATAAAAAGCCTAAAAGCGCCAGGGCAAAAAACGATAAAGGCATAAGTAAGATAGTGCCTAAGATCAAGATCCAGGTCAAATTCTTACCATATACTATCATACCATAGACCAAAAGAAAGATATAACCCTGCACCAAAAGGACTACAAAACCCAAAAGGCCAAGACAGATGATCAGATAAGTTAAAGCTGTATTGATATGGTAATTGAGACTTACGATCATGATCATAAAAAAGATGAATGCCATATAGGCAAAGATCGGGTTTAGGATGAGCTTGTCAAGGCTGAGACTTTTGATGACTTTGATCTTCAGTTTTTTAAGGATGATTATCGCTAGAAGATGGGCAAGTACACCTTCAAGAAAACCGGTGAAAAATATCGCCAACCCATAGATCAGAGCTAAGAGCCCTTCATTTACAGCTACGTTATAGTAAGATGCTACCTCTTTTATGATCGCATAGGACTCTTCCAGATCGCTGTATCCGAAAAGCTTCAAGATCACGATCGTCAATATGAATTCACCGATGATGTAGACAAAAGAGCTGGTCAAAAGCAAGATCCGCCGATCAGCACCCCGATTTGCCAAAAAGCCATACAAAAGACCGGCGATCATAGCGACGACATCATAGAGCAAAAGATAGATACTGCCAAAAAGCAGGCACAAAACAAAGGTGCCAAAGCTGAGGATAAGACCGTCTTTCAGTGTGTATTCAGTGGTGTAAAGGATGATGATGACGCTGATGATGATCGGGACATAGACATTAAAGATTCCCGAAAGCAGACGATCGAGAATCAAGATCGCACCTACGATCGCCAAAAACATCGCGCCTTGTGTAAGTTTTTTTACTTTACTGTTCATAAACCCTATTATAACAAAACCTCCACAAAGTGGAGGTCATTACTTAATCAGCAACGTATGGTAATAGTGCCATCTGACGAGCTCTTTTGATAGCAGTCGCCAACATTCTTTGGTACTTAGCACTTGTTCCGGTCACACGACGCGGTGTGATCTTACCGTTTGTCAAAATGAATTTTTTCAATAATTCGACATCTTTATAATCGATATATGTGATCTTATTTTTTGTAAAGTAGCAAACTTTTCTAAAACCAACTCTCTGTTTTCTAAAAGCCATTGTATCTTCCTCCTATCAATAAAATGGTAAATCATCACTTGAGATATCAAGTGAAGGCGTGTTTGCAAATTCGTCGTCAACACTGTCTTTCATATCGTAGGCGACCGGCTCGCTGGCCATTTGCGGCTCTTCTCTTCTTTGCGAGTTGCCGATCAGTTGCACGCTGTCGCAGGTAACTTCCGTAACATATACCCGACCGTTTTGGCCTTCGTAATTTCGGGTCGTGATATGACCTTCGACACCGACGATCGAACCTTTTTTGGCATAGTTGCCCAAAAAATCAGCTTGTTGACGCCAAGCGACACAATTGATAAAGTCGGCTGTCTGTGCAGCATCCCGACTTACACCGCGGCGATTGCAGGCGACGGTAAACGTCGTCGTACTGATACCGGAGTTCGTCTTGCGCACTTCGATATCTTTTGTCAATCTGCCAACTAATACGACACGGTTTATCATAGCTTACTTTCCGCTTTTTTCAGCAGTTGAAATAGTCAATAAGCGTACGATGTTGTTGTTGATACGCATCAAACGCTCAAATTCATTGAGTCCTTCGACGCCGACAGTATAAGTCAAGACAACATAATAACC
>CALUZL010000017.1 GCA_944325295.1 uncultured Erysipelotrichaceae bacterium
TCGGTGAAAGCGGCAAAGCTAAAGATGTGCTTAACAAATACGGCATCTCTGCTGAACATGTCGTAGAAGTAGTTAAAGATACTTTAAAATAATATCTACTAATCACATATTAAAGAAAACCGATTTAAAGGCTGAACTTTAAGTCGGTTTTTGTTTTATGAGAAGATTTTATTTGTTTATATCTACAATGTGTATAAGGCAAACTCGCCTTTAGTGTGATTGGCAGCTGCGATATAAGTTTTGCCGTCATGATCAAAACTGCAAAGATTGGCAGGGCCGACAGCAGTATCGATGACTTCTTTTTTATATTCGCCATCTTGATAACTGATAGTAAAGATCTCGCCTTTACCTTGTCTTACCCCACATAAGAAGACAGGCTGGCCATTGATCGTGGCATCGCTTAAGGCGTGTGCGAATTGAATGCCGTCATCAAACGTTAAGACTTTCTTTCCGTCTTTATATAAGGATATTTTATCGCCATGCATCTTTTCAATGATCAGTATTTCATCTTTGCCGTCATTATCGATATCATTGATTGCAACTTCGCCGCAGGCTTCATCTATCAGTTTGGTAAAGACAAATTCATGATCAACGATCTTTAAAGAGTATAGACCGTTATCACTTCCTAAATAGATGACATTATCCTTTGCAAAGAAGCCATGATTTCTAAATAAACCATCTTTAAGCAATACTGGCTTGGATGGATCACTCAGATCATAAGCATAGACTTGTCCGCTTTTAGACCAGTCATCCTTGTTTTCTTTGTATTTGGCTACCGTAGCCATGATCAGATAATGTTTGTCGTCATCACTTAAAATACCGATCCGATGGACAAGAGGCATTTTGATAAAATCTTTAACAATGAATCTGCCGTCTTTGTAAGTAACATGTACCACTTTCGCTTTGGATGGAACTTCTTTTAAATAAAATTCCTGGATAGCGTAAAAAGAATCTTGATCTAAAGGGTCTTTCACAAAGCCCATGCATCCTCCCACATCATCCCAAACTGTCAGCGGATGATCAAGATCATCGATGTCATAAGCTAAAGCCAAGCCTTTTTCGTTTGGCCTTGCCTCAGATGCATAGATGACAAAGTGTTTATCATGCAGCTTTAGATAAGTGGTTGCATAAGCTCTGTCATATTCTTTCAATATTCTCTTTTCCATCTATTAACCTCCCTATAAAATCACTGAAACCGTCATCATCATTACTCTTAGCGATATATTTGACCTGTTTTTTAAGCAGATCACTGGCATTTTTCATGGCTACTCCGTATTTTAATCTTTTTAAAAGTTCTATATCATTGTTGCCATCACCAAATCCCAAGACTTCATCGGTACTTATCGATAATATCTGACACAGGTTTTCAAGCATACTGTATTTGGATACTCTTTTATCATTGAACTCAATGATGTCGATGTTGCTGCGGTAACCATGAAACGGCATATCTTGATATTTTGGAAGATAATATCTTTCAAAATCATCAAGTTTTTCTTTGCTGCCGGAGATCATAAATTTAAAGAAATCTTTATAAAAATAATTTTCTTTGACAAATTCAGTCTTATAGCCGTTATAAGTTTCTACTCTTTTAGTTACCGTATCCTCTTTTAAAGCTTCGATATGGTCACCGCCGTAATCAACAGCATTTAAACCAAGCGATAAAGCATCCTTTAAGATCAGCATGTTCCATTCTTTAAGCATCGGATAACTGGTGTGATCTTTGTTTTCCTTTAAATCGTATAGACCATAGCCGTTGCCATAAATGATATAGCGGACATCATCTTCGATCTGCCAATTCTTGATATTAAAAGTGATGGCTTTTAAAGGACGGCCGCTGGCTATAGCAAAAGGGATATTAAATTCTTTTAACTTTTTTAGTGTTTCCCGATTGGCTTTGGAAACGGTTTTGTCTGATCTTAAAAAAGTACCGTCAAGATCAGAAACGACCAGCTTGATATCTTTAATATTCATACCAAAATTATCGTATCAAAAAAGACTATAAGCAAACTATACTTTTGCAACAATCGTTTTTCATAAGTTCTTTATAAAATATCCTAAAGATCAGATAAACTTGCAATAAACGAAAGAAAACTTCTTCTTTCTTCAGCATATTTGCAACATATTGTTGCATAAGCACTAAAATTATCCTTTTAGCCAGATGATAAAATTTAGATACAAGGAGAATTAAAATGAGCAGATTTAAAAAAGGGATAATCGTATCGAATATTCTGGATCCTTTAAGCAAAGATCCAAAAGATTTGAAAGTAGTCTATCAAAGACTTTTCGCTGAAAAGCGCTATGAAGCTATTGAAACAAGGGTTTTAAAAGATGAATCACTGATCGAGTATTATAATGAGATCAAAAAACCAAATGTCAGTTTAGAAGCTTATGTCACCGGTGATCTTTCAAGGATGGGTGTTTCTTTGTCTTCGGTAAATGAAGAAAGCCGACATAAGGCTATTGAATATACTAAAGAAATGCTGGATTTAGGAAATCTTGTCGATCTTGATTATTTAGGTATTGCTTCTGGCAAGGCTGATAGTCCTAATACCCTTTGGGGCTTGGATATGTTTGTATCATCGCTTTGTGAACTCTTTGAATATGTTTTAAAAAAGGGTTACAAGACAAAACTGGCTATTGAACCTTTAGATCAGTATGCCCATAAATGCAATGTCATCGGCAGCTTGGATCTGACCTTAAGGATGGTAAGACGTTTAGAAGCTTTGGGTTATGATCATCGTAACTACATCATCACCTTCGACAGTGCGCATGTCGCTTTGAATGAAGATGATTTTGAAGAAACGATCGCTAAGCTTGCCCCTTATATCTATAAGATCCATTTTGCCAATGCTGTCTTGGATAAAAATGATCCGTTATACGGTGACAACCACATGGCTTTTGAAGGCGGTTTTATGAATGAAGAAGTTGCTGTTGCGATCTTAAAACAGGCTAAAAAATATGTTGATCATGATGTAGAAGTATCTTTAGAGATCAGAGAGAAAGATAAAGACAAGGCCTGGGATCTTGAAAACTATGCTTATGACTTTTTGAATAAAGTTTTAAAAGAAGTAGAATGATTTGCAACAATTATCTTGCACAACTATAAAAAAATCTACTTTGTGAAAATGCTAACATGGACTTGTGAAAGGAGAAAAGATAATGAAAGGTACTGTTACAACCATCCTTCGTGGATTCTCTTACGAAAAAGTCAGATGTGTATGCGAAGCGCTTTGTCAAAGTGAGAAGATCAAAAATGTTGAGATCACTTTGAATACGCCTAATGCCTATGAAACGATCGAAAAGATCGCCAAGGAATTCAAAGACCGTTTATCGATCGGTGCTGGCACCGTCAAGACTTTCGACGAATTGAAAAAGGTTATTGATTGCGGCATTGAATTTGTATTATCTCCTTGCGGCTATACCAAAGAGATGATCGACTACTGCCATGATCATAATGTGATCGCCATACCGGCTGCCTTTACTCCCAGCGAGATCTTTACTCAGTATTCTTACGGGGCTGATATAATAAAGGTTTTCCCGGCCAATGAATTATCTAAGGGTTATGCCAAAAAAGCCATGGAGCCTTTAGGCGATATTCCTTTAATGGCTGTCGGCGGTGTAAATGCCACTAATGTCAAAGAACACTTTGACGGCGGTTACAAGTATGTCGGAACATGCTGGGGATTATTCAAAAAAGAAGATGTTGAAAACATGAACATGGAAGGATTAGTCAATTCGATCAAAGAATTTGAAACAAGAATGTAAATTATGCAAACAAATAAGAAAAGAAAACTGTTAGAACTGCTTTTAAAACAAAACGGCATCGTTACGGTAAGTGAATATGCCAAGGTTTTAGGCATGTCTAAAAGAAGTATCTATTCTTATTTGGATGATTTGGAAGATGAGATCAAACGCTACGGGTTATCGATCAAACGTATCCCCTCCAAAGGTATTATGATCACCCGCCATGATGAATTTAAAGAAGAAGTCGTCATCAGTGAAGCAAACGATGAGTATTCTTTAAGTTCCAGACGTTTTGAACTCATCAACCGTTTGCTTATCAAAGGCAAGACGATCGACATGGTCGATTTTGCGATCGAGTTTTATGTTTCAGAGAGTTCGATCAGAAATGATATCTCTTATCTCAACAACATTCTGATCAACTGCAACGAAGTGCGGATCGCCATATCACGCAATCAGATCTATGTCGATAAGAAGAGCGAATCAGATCTTTTAAGAGCAATCATCTATTTAAACGGCATCATAACTTCAGAATTGTCGCTTGATGATAAAGAGAAATATATTGCCAGCATTTATGATGAGAATATCGTAAATGAAGTCCATCAGATCGTTCGAGGCTATATCGATGCTTTGGAGCTTAATATCGCCGAGCACTATATCGAACATATCTGCAATGTCTTAATAACGCTCTCATCAAGAGTCAAGGGAGGACATCATGTGGAAAATAACGATAATCTGCTCGATTATGACCGTATCAAGATGATGGCTGACGCTCTTTTGAGCAAACAGTTTCTGGAAACGATCTCACATCGCTTGAACTTAAACTTTGAACTTGGCGATATCAACTTCGTATCCAGCTATTTAAGAGCTGATAGGATCCAGATATCCAACTTTGATAAGATCGAAAGCAAGGATCTACAAGTATTCAGATGTATTCTTGGAAGACTGGAAAAGATCATCGGCATCAGACTGGATGAAGAAGATGAACTTGTCAAAAATCTGCTCATTCACATGAATGCCATGGTCTATCGTTTAAGAAATGACATCATCATTACCAACAGTCTTTTAGAGAATATCAAATCAGAATTCGGTGTACTCTTTAATGTATTGTCTGTTGTCTTTGAAACGGAAAACAGCAGTTTAGACATCAAGATCACTGATGATGAGATCGGTTATTTGCTGATCCATATCCAAAACATCATTGAAAGACAAAAGAAGACCAAAAACATTCTGCTGGTATGCCCGCATGGCGTAGTTACTTCTAATCTGATCTTAAGTCAGATCAGAGAACTGCTTCCGGCATACAACTTTATCGAAACGATCTCGATCGATCGGGTGGATAAAGTAAGACTGGATTCCATTGATTTTGTAATATCAACGATCGATATCAACGGTATCGATAAACCCGTTATCAAGATATCACCGATCATTTCTAAAGATGATATCCGCAATATCTACAACTTCTATCAAAACCTGATCTTCAGCAATCATGAATATTTGCATGAATATGAACATCTGGCCAGGTTTGTCGATAAAGATCTCGTTTTTGAGATGAGCGATATCGCTAAAGAAGATCTGATCAAAAGAGTTTGCATCAAACTTTATGATGAAGGCGTCGTGACCAGGGATTATTTCGATTCCCTTTTAAGAAGAGAGATGATCTCTTCGACGGACAATATCTATGGTTTCGCTTTGCCACATGGTGATATCAAATATGTAGAAAAGACCAAGCTTTGTGTCGTACTTTTGAAAAAGCCGCTGCATTGGAACAAACATCAGGTAAGCATCGTCATCTTCTTCAACATCCATTATGATGACTTGCAAAGTTCCAAGAAGATCTTGGATGACATCTATAACCTGATGCATTCTGAGCGGTTTAAAGAGCTGATGCGTCAAGGCATCGGCAAAGAAGAATTTTTAGAGTTTATTAAGAAGGATCAAAATGATTAAAAGAGAGTTAGTATTTTTTAAAAACGATCTAAAGAGTCAGGACGAATGTCTTAGATATATGGCTGATGCCGTCAATAAACTGGGACTTTTGTCTGATGAAGAAACTTATCTGCAGGCTGTTTATAAAAGAGAAGAGGAGTTCTCAACAGCTGTAGGCTTTGATGTCGCTATCCCGCATGGCATGTCTGATGCCGTAAATGAAGCTTTCATCGCTTTTTTGAAAACTGATGTGCCGCTCTTATGGGGGAAGGGCGATGATGCCAAGGAAGTTAAACTGATCTTTATGATCGGAGTACCGGAAAAAGAAAAGAACGTTACTCATCTTAAATTCATATCACAGATCAGCCGCCATTTGATCGATGAAAAGTTTAGAAGCGATCTGTTGAATTGTAAGGATGCTGATGAAGCATACAATTATCTGAATGTGATCAACGACGGAATCAAAGGAGGAAAATAATGTACGTTGTAGGAATTACAGCATGCCCGACTGGCATTGCCCACACTTATATGGCTCAGGAATCTTTAGAAAAAGAATTAGCTAAAAGAGGTTATGAGTATAAGGTCGAAACACAGGGTTCGATCGGTGTTGAAAACGAACTTGAACAGGAAGAAGTAGATCGTGCTGACATGATCATTCTTTGTGTAAGTATTCAAATTGAAAATCAGGAAAGATTTGACGACAAAAAAGTCTTCTATGGCGATGTCGATGAATGTATCTCTCATCCTGACAGAGTAGTTGATAAGGCTTTAGAGTTCTACGGCCTTAAATAAAGATTGAAAGGGGATAATTATGAATCTTAAACAAGAACTCAAAAACATCCAAAAGGCTCTGTTGACCGGCTGTTCATACATGATGCCTTTGGTCGTAGCTGGTGGTATCAGCTTCGCAATCTCATTACTTGGTGGTACTGCAACCGATAGCGGTATGGTAGTAGCCAATGACTTCATGGCTAATGTCAAGATCATTGGTCAGGCTGGTCTATTCATGATGGTTCCGGTCATGGGCGCTTATATCGCTTACTCGATTGCCGGACGTCCAGGTCTTACTCCAGGTTTCATCTTAGGTTATATCGCTAATAATACTGTTGGTGAAACAGGTGTTAAATCAGGTTTCTTAGGTGCTTTGGTATTAGGCATCATTGCCGGTTACTTCGTAAAATGGATGAAGGGCTGGAAGGTTCCTACTTATATCAAATCAGTTATGCCGATCCTGATCATTCCATTACTTTCCACTTTCCTTATCGGTGTCGTTTACATTTATGTATTGGCTTTACCTTTAGGAGCTCTATTAAACTTCTTAGTTGGATTCTTAGGTGATCTTAACGGAACCAACCAGATCTTATTCGCTGTAGTATTAGGCGCTATCTGTGAGATCGATATGGGTGGTCCGTTGACTAAGACAGTCACGATGTTTACTATTGCGCTTATTTCTGAAGGTATCTATGCACCTAACGGTATGTATCGTGTCTGTGTCGGTATCCCGCCAATGGCTATCTGGTTATCATCAGTCGTTTTCCGCAACAAGTGGACAGATGTTGACAGAACAGCTGCCAAATCGGCTGGTATCATGGGTGTATTCGGTCTTACTGAAGGTGCTATCCCATTCGCTATCGCTGATTTAAAACACGTTTTACCTGCCAATATCCTTGGCTGTATCGTCGGTTCAGTCATCGCTTGTCTGACTGGTGTTGAATCTCCGGTACCGCATGGTTCATTCATCACTTTACCGATGGTCACCAACAAGATCTGGTTCTGTGTAGCTATCGTCGTTGGAACGGTGGTTGCAGCTGTCGTTATGGGTCTTACTAAAAAACCGGTAGAGCAGATCAAAGCTAAAAACGAATAGTTAAAGTAAACAAATCAATACTGAAAAATACGGGTCATTTTGGCCCGTATTTTCATTGACACATGACCTGTTTACTAAATCATGAGAATATTAAGTCAAAAAGCATTCAGATACTTTTATTTTAATTATTCGTGTAAATAGATGTAATAATTTATAAGTTATGGTTCATGTATAATAGTGTTAAAATAAAGAAAAATATTACATATTTCAACACGAAATCTATAAACCTGCTTACGCTATCAAGATCTCATCAAAAAACTTCGGTTTTGAAAACAACATAAAGACGATCCCTCTTTATGCTGTATTTTGTATCTGAAAGATAAACATATCATTAAATAGACAATAAAAAAGGCTTAGGAAGTGAATCTTAAGCCTTTAGTCTAAAATTTATTTTTTAAATAAAGTACCAAAGAGGTTGCGGGCTAAGCTGGCACCGACATTTCCGCCGAGCTTTTTGCCAAACTTGCCAAATGAACCGCCAAGGGCATTGCCGATTTCTCTGCCGATCGTACCGGCAGCAGTAGAGCCGACTGATTTAATGCTTCTGGTGACTTCTTTCA
>CALUZL010000018.1 GCA_944325295.1 uncultured Erysipelotrichaceae bacterium
ATACTTAAAACCGCGAATGGGACCTTTGACTGTCCTTACGACAGTTGTACGTCCATGTTCACAATTCATCTGAATCCTCCTAGTTGATTACTTTTATCCATGTGCCCTTTAGTATATGTCGAGTACCAAGTATCGTTTTGATAATCCAATCGATCCTCAAACTGATGAATATGATCATCGGATCAAGGTGCAGGATCAATCCCGTTATTATGCCCAAAGGGATCGACACGACCCACATATACAATGAATCTATCTTTAAACAATAATCGGTATCACCACCACCTCTGAGGATTCCCTTGGTGATAACTGATTGAAGATTTTGAAAAACGGCCATTATAGCGATTGCAATGATCAATTTTTCAGCTATCAATCGCGTTTCATCGCTTATGTTGTTGAAATAAGCTAAGATGAGTGGGCCGCTGGCTAAGATCAAAATTGCAGTCACAAATCCAAGCGCCGTGACTAACTTTAGTAAGATAACTGACTGCTCTTGAGCCAGATCTCTATTTCCTTTACCGACACTGTTACCGATCAAAGTACTGGCTGCATTCCCAACTCCTTGAGTAAGAACGCTGCAAAGTCTTTGCAACATAACAACGATCGAGTTGGCTGTAACAAACGATGTTCCAATATGGCCCATGATGATCGAAGTTGCAGTATTGCCAAATCCCAATAACATATCGGAAATGATAACCGGTATGGAATAGTGCATATAGGAGTGCTGGATCTCTCTTGTCGAAAGGAGCAGATCTCTAAGTTTAAAGCGAACATCTTTTTCGATGGCTAAGAGATAACCGACAACCACTAAAGTCTCTACAAGTCTGGCGATAACTGTACCTAGTGCTGCCCCGGCAATCTGCATCTCCGGCATTCCAAAATGGCCAAAGATAAAAGTATAATTACCGATAAGATTTACAAAAAAGCTCAAGATAGCTGCATACAGCGGGATCTTGACTTTGCGCATCGACCGCAGTACTTGCGATGTAGTCAGCGTTAAAGCCATCAAGACAAATGTCGGTAAACTCCATATGAAATAAGTCACACCGTATTCGATTACCATCTCATCCGTTGAATAAATGTTCATTATCGGTCGGGCAAATAACACCACGATCACCGTAAAGATAATGCTTGCAGTTGCCGCTACCTTAAACATCAACGAAATTGATTTTCGAATATTTTCATTATCACTTCTTCCCCAGTATTGAGCAGTGAGGACAGCGGCTCCGCTGCCCATGCCCAAACATAGGAATTGAAATAGATTGATGCAGTCATTTGCCAAACTTGACGCCGATATCTGAGCCTCACCATATGATTCAAGCATAATGGTATCAAGCATGTTGACGCCAATAGTTATGGCATTTTGAAACATTATAGGCAAAGATATTATGATCGCTGTCTTGATAAATTTTTTGGTACTATCCTTCAAGCTTCATAACCTCCCCTCATAACATTCTTTATTTGAACAATTTCTTTATAAAATCCTTTGCGCTATAACGCCATACATTCCATTCGTGCTGACCTTTATAACCTTTGAATTCAATATTCAACCCTGACTCCTGAAGTGGTTTTAAATCAGCTACAGTCTTGTCATATCGTGGATCAGCATCACCACAGGTAACATAGACAACATCCATGTATTCATTGAATTTATCTTTATCGCTGAAAAGTTCTGTAAAATCAACATCATATGTCTTAGTTGGGAAACACTCGCCCGATGAGAACATGCCGACGTTGGCAAACACATCCGGATGAGCTAGACCCAGACGTCTGGCATGTCCGCCTCCCATTGAAAGACCGCAGACAGCACGAGATCTTCTGTCTTTTTTTACACGATATCTGCTTTCAATGTATGGCATACATTCATTGATAATAACATCATCCAATCGTCCTTCAGTATAAGTGCCATCACCTTGATCGACCATTACATAGCCATTGTTGCAGACGACGATCATTTCCTCAGCTTCACCTTTGGCTATGAGGTTGTCTAGTATCATGTCAATCTTGCCTGATTGGAACCAGCAAACTTCATCTTGCATACCACCATGTTGGATATATACTACAGGGTATTCTTTTCCGGACGTCTGATAACTTGCCGGCGTGTAGACCCAAGCACAGCGATAGCGATGAGTTACGTTGCTGAAGTAGATCTCACGAGTCAGTGAGCCATGCGAAACATCATGAAGTTCAGTATCAGGATCATCGGGAATATCGATGAAGTTACGAACGCTGAAACCATCATATCCAGACGGACCGTGGGTATTTATAACCGGAACTCCATCTTGAATAAAGTAAATACTGTGGAAACCGGCACCCGGATTGATCGTAATATACCAATAACCGTCATCCTTTAATTCCATGTCTTCGACAACATAGTCTTTTGAATAGAAAGATGGATCTTTGCGATATTCCGGATCAGAAAATTTATAGTTGTGCAAACGATAGCGCAATTGAACCTGCTTAGCTTTTGGAGCGTAATATTTTAAGGTAGCAGTTCCGTCTTCGTTGTAGACAGCACAATTTTCAGCAACAAACGGTGTATCATTACCGTCATATTTGATCATGCGTAAGCCCTTATCATCTTGCGGATAATTTACGGGATCAAAACTCAAAAGGTGCATATTATTAGCTTGATTTTGCATAGGTTCCTCCTTTTTCAACTAATCAACTACTCTTAAAAGAAATCTTCTTCACCGGATTGTGTCGAATTCATACTCACCGATAAGTCGACCATATTATTTTGACCGACCTTTAATATTTCTTCGATATTTAATCCGTCAATTTTCTCAATGGATAATCTGGCACCCAGTATCTCGATCAAAACACCAAGATTCATGCCGGTGATAACCTTTATGTTTTTCGCCTCAGTCAATATCTGGACACAGAGGTTTGAAGGTGTCCCGCCAAACAGGTCGCAAAGTACAACTACTCCAGACCCATCGTCCAGTTCGTTAATGGATTTTTCAATATCCTGTTTAAACACACTTGCTTCATCACCATCCTTGAAACAAAGTGCTTTTAAGCTGGGTATGTCTTCTCCAAAAAACAGTTTGCAGGAATCCAACATCCCTTCAGCCATTAATCCATGGCTTAAAAGTAATACACCAATCATGCTTTCTTAGCCTCCTTTTTCTTATGGAAATGGAATATTAACAATCCACAAATAAGTATTGCAGCATAGATATAGAACATCGTCGTATAACCGGCAGCGCCGATAGCGAAACTTGCAAAGATCGGGCCCAGCGCATTGCCTAAGTCCTGACCGATAAGACAAGTTGAGAAAGCGACACCGCTTTTTTCAACACCTAAAGTCTTAACGGCTTCAGCCTGGATTGCCGGTGCACCATTGCCCTGGCCTACAGCTTTAAATACTGCAGCTATAAGTACAGGCAACAATGTATAGGCATTTGCCAATAGGATGATGCCGACGGTATAAACCATGAAAGACGGATAAAGGATGACACTTATACCATATTTATCCTGAAGCCTTCCAACAAAAGGTTTCATTATCAGCATCGCCACAGAATATACGGTAAAGAACCAGGCTATATTAGCGATATGGCGCGCTTCGCCAAAACTGGTGAGATAGTAAGATATAATTCCGTTTCCAAACGAGAACATACCTATCAAGATCACATATACGATAAGTTTGACCGCAAAGAAGTCGTTGATATTGAATTTCTTTGTCGAATCTGTTGCTTCTTTCTTAAATTTGTAAGGTACAACAGGTATCAAGAACAGACATATCGCATAACCGATAGCGGCGATAAAAAAGGTCAAATTGATATCAGTGACATCAGCAATCGTCGTACCGATCTGCGGCCCGATCATCTGGCCTATAAGTGAGGCAATACCGATATAACTGATTCCTTCGGCCATCCGACTTTTGGGTATGAAATTTGTCGCAAAAGCCATACTTATGGTGCCGCTCAATGCAAAAGCTATACCATGTATTATCCTAATGATGATAATAAGTGTCACATCTCTTGCCAGCGAATACCCAAACATACACAACGCCGAGAAGAAATAAGCTATAAACATGACATGCTTCTTGTTGAACTTGTCGCTGATAGCTCCCGAAAAGGGTCTGCATATCAAAGCTATCCACGATAGAAGACTTGAAATGATCCCCGTCAATTCAAAGATAGCACCATGGGTCACAAGATAATCCGGCATCAACGGATTGGTCATGAATGAGGCAATGCCGTTTAGTCCATTAATGCCTAAGACCAAGAAAAACGGTAATGTCCAAAGTTTTTCCTTTTTCATAAACTTAGGCTTTATCTTTAGATCCGTAGACCTCGATCATTTCTTCTAATTTTTCTTTAAATGCTTTCTTTGCGACCATGAAGACACCGTAAGCATTGTTACCTTCAAGATCAGCATCCTTGATTTCTTTGACAACAGCCTTGCAAAGGTCGTTATTGATATTTATCTTATTGATACCCATCTGGCAGGCCTTGCGGAGCGATTCATTGTCAGTTCCCGATGAACCGTGCATTACCAGTGGAAATTTTGTCACTTCTTTGATTCTTTTCAAAAGTTCAAAATCGATCTCCGGTTTGACACCTTTAGGATAGGCGCCATGAGCTGTACCAACAGCTACTGCCAAACAATCGACTCCGGTCTTATGAATGAAGTCTAAAGCTGTTTGCGGATCTGTCAGGGCAGCATCGCGGTCGACATCATACGATGTGGCTCTACCGACATGACCGAGCTCAGCTTCAACACTGACACCTAAACTGTGAGCGATCTTTACGATCTCTTTGGTGTCGTTTATATTTTCTTCATAAGGATATGAAGATCTGTCGATCATGACAGAAGTAAAACCGGCTTTGATACAAGCCATGACTTCTTCTAAGCTTCGGCCATGATCGAGGTTGATAGCAACCGGGACTTTGGCTTCTTTTGCCAGTTCAACCAATTCTTTTCCTAAAAAATAAATGTCATCTGCAGCTCTAAAAGCAACATCTAAGATAAGTGGAGCATTCATGTTTTCAGCTGCTTCAATGGCAGCTCTGGCGTTTAGTTCATTACTTACATTTGGAGCGGCAACACCATAGTTTCCTTCGTTTGCCTTATCCAAGATTTCTTTCATCGTTACAAGCATAGTTTTATTCCCTTCTAATAAATGTAGGAAACATCTTTTGGATGTGTCCTACATTTCTGTTTTATTGACTTAATTTTTCAACAGCTTCGTTGAGCAAACCAAGATCTTCACTGTCAAATTCAAAATCAAACGCTGCACAATTTTCTTTGGCGTATTCACGATTAGTGATTCCGCAAAGTGAAGTGGCAACACCGGCATAAGAAGTGTTCCAGTTAAGAGCGATCTGTGCACAGGTCTTATGGTGTTTTTCAGCGACTTTGTCCATGACTTTCAAAAGTTCTTGGATCTTTGAAAACTTTGGTTCTTTGAAGTAGTCGTAGAATGTAATACGTGTATC
>CALUZL010000019.1 GCA_944325295.1 uncultured Erysipelotrichaceae bacterium
TATGATAATATCATACCTATCCTTCCTTACAAACCACTAAAATGTATTTTCTCATTTCAAATATGCATTTTAATTCAAGAAATTACTTTCGTGGATCATAAACGGAATTTAGTTTAGGAATTAACGAATATTTAAAAACTTTTGGTATCTTCGATCTGAAGCATAAAAAAGTTAAGAAACTTTCT
The DNA here is from genome assembly GCA_944325295.1 of uncultured Erysipelotrichaceae bacterium. Lineage (GTDB taxonomy): Bacteria > Bacillota_I > Bacilli_A > Erysipelotrichales > Erysipelotrichaceae > JAHHTG01. The sequence goes on from CALUZL010000019.1 coordinate 186, forward strand.
AACGGGCAAAAGAAAAGGGTACAGTTAATATCGCAGATCTTATTAAGTCCGGATATCTTGCTTTGTGATGAACCTACCAGCGCTCTTGATCATGACAACAGCGAAAAGATCATGTCTTTCTTAAAAGATTTAAGCAAGGAGATGATCGTTATCGTGGTGAGTCATGATATCGCTTTAAGTCTTAAATATGCTGATCGGATCATAACTTTGGAAAACGGCAGGATCATCAAAGATGAAACCCTTGCACATCATAGTCCAAATATCAGAAAAGGCAGCAGTTTAAAAAGACATTTAAAAGATTATATCGTCAATGCCTTTAAAACGATCTATGCCAGACCATTATATTATCTTGGCTATCTTATTATCGTCTTGGCTGCCGTCTTTTCCTTTTATATGATCACAAGTCTTTATTCTTCGATATCTAAAGAAGATGATTATGCAGCCGTGTTTGAAAGAGGGGAAAACTTCATTATCTCAAGACCGAAGACTCTCTTTGATTGCGAGTATGGCGATTGTCCGGCCGGCATGAACTACTTTTCTATCTTAGCTGCTAATAAAGGCTATACTGACAAATATACCGATTATGATCTTGTGTATTTGGAAGATATTGAAAGAGCTGTCAAAGAAAATCCTGACATCATTGCCTATGAAGCCTTTTATGATTATCGCTATGTCGGTCATCCCAAACAGTATGTTACCGGCAACAATCCTCCTTTAGAATATGAAAAGATCGCTGATGGCGTCATCCGTACTATTTCTGATTTTAACGATTTTTATGATCTTGATGATTCAAACAGTACGAACGTATTTATCTATGACAGTTTGTTTATCGTCGATCTTGATAAGATCTTGAACATGATCCAAAGCGATACTATCGATAATATGGATACCTCAAGCTATTATGCTCAAAATCCCCGCTATCTGATCGACATGCTGGAAGATCAGGCTCATTTGTATCTTCTGGTAAACGATTATCAAAGCCTGCCTTTGATCTATGGTAAGTATCCGCAAGATGGCGAAGCGATGATCGATAGGAATACGGCTGACTTTTTGCTGGAATTATACGGACTTGAGAGTTATGAAGAACTTTTAGGCCAAAAAGTTACGCTGGGTGTTTATTCTTACGGGTATTCAAATCTCAAAAACAGGGGTTTTGATCAGTTTATGATAAACGGTTTTAATGAGGATGAAACAGACGAAGAATGGCAAGATGTCCTCGCCAGGATGAAAGATCCAAACACTGATTACAATGACTATCTTCCTTTTGAAGCCTTCCCTTATACCATCAGCGGCATAACTTCCGTCTATACTGATGATGAACTGATGGTCTTTGTCAGTGATAAGGCTGAAGATCTGGCTATATACGATTATTATTTTGATGATGTAAAACGGTCATTTTTTGACTATGTCAACTTTATCGTTGAACCTAATGTAAACTATCAGGAAGTAAAAGAAAATATCACTGACTCATTTACTTTTATAAATGACAGTTTTGTTTTAAAAGATACTTTTGATCTAGAAAACAATACCGCTTATGATAATCCTTTATCTTTAGTGCCGTTCTTGTCAGTCGTGTCGTTAGGAGCTTTGATCATTTTGGTAATCTATCGCTTATTTGATAAAAAGAAGAATCATGAATTAAAAGAGTATCTTGACTTGATGGAATACAAGGTCATGCTGTTTATGGTCTTCAGGGCTTTAATACTTACGATACTATCGGCATTCATCGCTTTGGCTTGTTTCTATTTTATCTGTGAATACATCAACGGCTATGCTGCTATCTATAATTATGCAAAGATCATTTCCTACTCGCCGCTTTATATCATTATCACCTGTTTATTGTCCGGCATCATCATCTTTGTGATAGAAATGGTAGGGACTAAGCTATGATAATGATCAAAAATCTCTTCAAAAGTTATGATAAAGTCATCTTTGCTGATCTTTCAGTCAGTTTTGAAAACTGTGGTCTATATGTGATCAAAGGTGAAAGCGGCAGCGGCAAATCGACTTTTCTTAATATGCTGGCCGGTTTTGAAACCTATGATAAAGGAGTCATTGAAAACGACCACACTCAGATCATGATCTTTCAAAGTTATGAGCTGATCGAAGAATTGACGGTTGAAAAGAATATTTACCTATATCGCAAACCAAGGTCCAAGGACAAGACTTTGCTTCAAAAACTTGGTTTAGAGCCGCTTTTAAAGCATTATCCCAAAGAACTCTCCGGCGGAGAGAAACAAAGAGTAGGGATTGCCCGTTCGCTGCTCTTTGAAACAGAAGTCATCCTGTGTGATGAACCAACAGAGTCTTTAGATATCAATAATAAAAAAGTGGTAATGGACATCCTAAAAGAACTATCTGAGGATCGTTTAGTCATCGTCGTTTCGCATGATGAAGAACTGATCAAAGAATATGCCGATGTCGTCTATGAGATAAAGGATCATGGCTTAAATATAATTTATAATGCTCAAAAAGATTTCAAGCCTTTAGAAAAGAAAAAGTATCGTGGTCTTGATAAAGGCAATGTCGATAAGATCTTAAAAGATACCTCCCGTTTTAGAAATATACTCTTTATAGTCATCTTTATGATATTTGTTGGTTTTATGGGCGGTTTGTTTAAAGTCTATGATGATCTGT
>CALUZL010000020.1 GCA_944325295.1 uncultured Erysipelotrichaceae bacterium
CTAAGTATCGAGAACGCCAAAGTTACTGCAACCGCAAGCAGTTCTGGCGATGGTGTTCTGGTGCAGTCCGGCGAAGATTCGTCCGCCTCTTTAACTGTGGAGGGCGGCAAGCTGACCGCGGCTGGTAGCGGCAATAGTGGTGCGGGGATTAGATTTCAGTTTAGCAGCGGCGGAAGCGGCTCCGGCACGCCAAACCTTACCGTAAGCAACAATGCCCTTGTGCGGGCCAACGGCGGGATTGTGTCGAACGCCAGCGCTGCGAAACCTTCCGGCACAGGTATCGTCTTTGATAATGGCATCGGCACCGTGCACGGTTCCGTTTCCTTGCAGGAGGATTTAGAGATCGACGAGGGCGAGAGCCTGAATATACCGGAGGGTTCGAGCTTGACTATCCCGAACGATAAGACGCTGACGGTCAACGGAGGCACATTGAATGGTACTCCAAGCGGAGATGTAATCTACAAAGTCACTGGTGTATCATTGAATAAGGATAATCTGACACTGATCGAAGGTGACAGTGAGACCCTTATTGCCACTATACAACCGAATAACGCCACCGATAAAGCCGTCACATGGGAAAGTGATAATGCCGATGTTGCCACTGTAGATGCAGATGGTAAAGTAACGGCAATAAGCGTCGGTAAAGCTAATATAACTGTCACTACAGATGACGGCAGTTTTACAGATGTTTGTGAAGTTGCCGTATCCGCAAAACAAATCACACCATCAAATCCAAGTCATGACAGCAATAATTCATCCTCATCCAAACCATCATCCCAAAGTAAACCAGAAAAAGTCTATGATCCATATGATACCAATAAAGATGGTGTCGTTACCTGTGAAGAGAAATATGGTGAAGATTGGTATTGGGATGAAGAAACTAAAGCTTGTATGGTTAAAGGATATTCAGCAATAATCGTTGATACTGCGACAAGGTAGATCGTATCTTTGTTGGCATTTAAAAAGCGCAGGAACTAAGATAAGAACCTGTGCTTTTTGTTTTAGATGATAAGTGGACTTGAAGGTTATATACGTCTTAAGATCAGATATCAGGTTTTTCTCAGTCTTCTTTTATAGACAAAGGCAAACACTAAGGCGGCTATCATCACTGCAAAAGATACGCCATACAATATGGTACCGCTTGACGATGAATCACTTTGACCGGCACCGGACCTGTTTTCAAACATGCTCTGGCTTGGTCATCTCTTTTTATCAAAGGGGCGATCCTTTTTGACAATGCAAGATATGCAAAAGGATCGATTAGGTATTTGAGTTCACGACGATAGGGCATCTGTTACCTCCTTTTGGTGTTAATTTCACCTAAACTTTACCGATCAAGACTTAATCAAGCCTTAAAAGAAGATAAATTGTGTCTGAATAGCGATCATTGAGTGATAAGATAGTAGTGAAAAGGAGATATATATGCGTATTATTCGATTTTTGATCGTTATCCTTCTGATGATCAGTTTAGTGGCTTGTGCTGACAAAAAGGATGAATCCAGTACTGCTTTTGATGCCAAAGCGTTTACCGAGACTTTGCTTGCAGGCGATGCCGCCTCCCTTTACAGCACGTACAGCTTTACCGATGAGATGATTGCGGCTTTGGGAGATGACGGTTTGGTGCTTCTTAAGTCGCAACTTGAGGCTTTGGGTGAACTTGAAAGCGTTGGCGAGGCCAAGGTCAGTGAGTCTTCGTCCTACACGGTTTACAGCGTTCCCTGTATTCACAGTTATCAAAACTTCGATCTTGTGATAAGTATCGATGCCGATGGCAAAATCGCCGGCATCGTCATGGGTAACTATTCCGGAGAAGAGGTCGCTGACCTCTCTTTTTTAAACAGTCAGGAAGTCACTTTCGGAAATGCGCTTAAGATCGAGGGTACGCTGACTTTGCCAAAGGATGAGGACTCTTACCCCTGTGTCATCTTTTTGGGTGGCAGCGGTCCAAGTGATCGCGATGAGACGATCGGTCCCAACAAGCCCTTTAAAGATCTCGCTTTAGGTCTTGCTCAAAGGGGGATCGCCAGCTTGCGTTTTGACAAGCGCACTTATCTCTATCCTGCAGAATGTGCCAATGATCTTGATTTTACTTTAGCCGATGAGATCGTCGATGATGCGATAGCGGCCTATGAGTTCATCAAAGAGCGCAAGGATATAAGCGCGGTCTACATTTTAGGCCACAGCCTGGGTGGTCAGGTCTTACCGCTGGTGGCAAAAGAGGTCGAGGCAGACGGTTATATATACTTAGCAGCACCGGCTCGGGATTTTTTGACGCTTTTAAAAGAACAATTGGCTTTTTTGAGCGATTTTGAAACGGACGGTGTGCTGGATACTTACTATGACGATATCAAAAGGCTTGAAGATCGTACTTTTGCCGATGATGAGTTAGTATTGGGGGCCTATAAGACTTATTGGCAAGATCTTTTAAATTACGATCAAATAAAAGAAGCCGAAAAGATCAAAGCACCGCAACTTTTCTTACAGGGCGAAGAAGATTATCAGGTCACGCTCACCGACTTTGCGATCTGGCAGGAAAACATTCCTGATGCAACCTTTATATCCTACCCGAATTTGAATCACATCTTTACGGAGGGATCAAAGAGCGAAGGTCCTGATTCCTATCTTCGCAAAGCCACTTTTTCTCAAGAAGTTATCGATGATATCGCCACTTTTGTAAAAGATAATGCGGGATAAAGAAGGTGATATTTAAGATCATCGACACAAGGACAGTAATGACATGATGGAAAATGAGGTTTACAAGCGTAAGTAAATGTGCTAAGATAACTAAGCCTTAATCAGGGCACATGATATCGCGAGGTAGAGCAGTCTGGTAGCTCGTCGGGCTCATAACCCGGAGGTCGTTGGTTCAAATCCTTCCCTCGCAACCAATGGTTCTGTAGCTCAGCAGGTAGAGCATCGGACTGAAAATC
>CALUZL010000021.1 GCA_944325295.1 uncultured Erysipelotrichaceae bacterium
AAGGATCTGCACAAACTCAATTTCGGTACCGGCGGTTTTGGTTCCTATTATGCGATGCTTGAGGAACACGGCGGTCTTGAATATTCAAAGAGTGAGAAAGAACGTCAAGAGCGCGGTGAAAAAGGCCTTGAATTGCTCGATGAGATGATCACTAAATTTGATCCGGAGCATTTCAAAGAACTCTTAAAAGCCCTTGATGATGCGGTCAATGATGACATCATCCCCCGTTTCCCACATCTGAAAAGCGACAGACCTTTCAAATGATCTAAAGGCTACCCGAAAAGGTAGCTTTCTTATGCGTTTTATGAATGATCGAGCAAATAAATAAGCATCTCCGGTTTGTTAGGATTTGGAGTATATTAAAAGCGTGATGATTGAACATCGAGCGATTCTTTATTATCATATAGTTGTCTATCGAGGTATTTATGAGAGTGAATTTTGATGAGATCATTGACAGAAGAAACACCTGGTCTTCAAAGTGGGATGTCAAGGAGGGCGAACTTCCCCTTTCGACGGCAGACATGGATTTTAAGACGGCTCCGGAAATAATCGAAGCTTTGAAAAAGAGAGTTGAACACGGGATCTTTGGCTATACCGATGTGGCTGATGAGTGGAAAGAGAGCGTCATCGCCTTTTATAAGCGTCGGCATCATCTGAAGATCGAAAAAGACGATCTCATGTTTTGTACGGGAGTGATCCCGGCCATTTCAAGTACGGTGAGAAAACTTACGACCCCGGCGGAAAAGATCGTTTTATTGACTCCGGTCTACAACATCTTTTTCAATTCCATCCTTAATAACGGACGCATACCTTTAGAGTCATTGCTTATCGATAATGACGGTTACTATACGATCGACTTTGCAGATCTTGAAGCCAAACTCAAAGATCCGCAAGCGACGATGATGATCCTTTGCAACCCCCACAACCCCGTTGGCCGGATCTGGAAAAAAGAAGAGCTTGCAAAGATTGGAAAGCTCTGCAAGGAAAACGGCGTTATCGTTTTGAGCGATGAGATCCATTGCGATCTGGTCGATCCCGGACTTGAATACACCCCTTTTGCAAGTGTGGATGAAACATGCAAAGACATAAGCATCACCTGCATCGCTCCTTCAAAGACCTTCAATCTGGCCGGTCTTCAAAGCAGTGCCATCATCGTCTACAACAAAGCACTCAAAGCCAGAGTCAACAGAGCTATCAACACCGATGAAGTAGCTGAGCCAAACGCTTTTGCGATGTGCGCAACGATCACAGCTTATGAGAAATGCGATTATTGGCTCGATGAACTTCGAGAATACATTTACCAAAACAAGCTGCATGTCAGCGAGTTTATAAACAGAGAGATCGACGGACTCAAAGTCCTTGAGAATGATGCGACCTATCTTTTGTGGATCGATCATGCAAAGCTTAAAGTCTCATCGATCGAGTTGGCCCGATTTTTAAAAGCGAAGACAGGACTCATCCTTTCAGATGGCAGCATCTATCATGGCGATGGACTTGACCATTTAAGGATGAACTGCGCCTATCCGCGAAAAGTCATCGATGATGCGCTTGAGCGCTTAAAAAGAGGGATCGCGATCTTTAGGGAGGGAAGATGAAAAAGATTATAAGTTTACTTTTAGTAGGTCTTATCTTACTTTCAGGTTGTGCTAAGACAGAGGGTACCCAAGATGAAAGTAAAGATCAACTCACAAAGATAAAGGAAGCCGGCGTCATGATCGTCGGCACCGAGGGAACATACTCACCAAACAGCTACCATGACGATAATGGTGACCTCGTCGGCTTTGATGTCGATGTCGCAAGAGCGATAGGTGAGCATTTAGGAGTAGAAGTCGAGTTTTTTGAGGCAGAATGGGACTCGCTTTTTGCCGCCATGGATTCCGGAAGAGTCGATACGGTCATAAATGAAGTCGAATACTCAGAAGACAGAGCGCAAAAATACGATTTCTCAAGTCCTTATACTTATGTCAGAGGGGCCCTGCTGGTACCGCAAGACAATACGGATATAAACGGATTTGAAGATCTTGAAGGCAAAAGATGTGCCCAAAACCTGACCAGCAGTTGGGGAGCACTGGCTCAAAGCTATGGCGCTGAACTTGTGAGTGTCGATTCGGTCTATCAAACAATGGAGCTTTTGGCGACCGGCCGTGCTGATGCGACTTTAAATGCCCAGACAGCTTTTGGCGACTATCTCAAAAACCATCCGGATGAACCGGTAAAGATCGTGGCTTATACCGATTCCACGACTTCATCATTAGTGCCGGTGAAAAAAGGTGAAAGTGCCTTTTTAGAGGCGATCGATGCCGCACTTGAAGAGATGCGCCAAAGCGGGGAACTAAAGGAGATCTCCGAGTGCTATTTTGGAATGGATGTGACTGAGGCTGTCGATGAGTGAGCACTTAGTTGAAATCCTGATATCGGGTTTTGGCGAGATGTTAAAACAGGGCCTTATCGTAACGATCCCTTTGACTGTCATTTCTTTTGCGATAGCGATGGTCATTGCCCTGATCGTAGCGATTGTCCAAGTCGCCAATATCCCCGTCTTTAAACAACTGGCTCGCTTTTATGTCTGGATCATAAGGGGCACTCCGCTTTTGGTCCAGCTCTTTATCGTTTTCTTTGGTTTGCCAAGTCTTGGCATCATCATCGATGCCTTTCCCTCGGCGATCATCGTCTTTTCGATCAACACCGGGGCTTATGCCTCTGAGACGATAAGGGCAGCGATCGAAGCTGTGCCCAAGGGTCAGTTTGAAGCCGGCTATTGTGTCGGGATGAACTATATCCAGATCATGCGCCGGATCATATTGCCACAAGCCATGAAGACAGCCTTTCCGCCATTGAGCAATTCCCTGATCGGTCTTGTGAAGGATACTTCACTTGCTGCAAGCATTACTGTTGTCGATATGTTTTTGGTGGCTCAAAGAATCGCCGCCCGGACTTATGAGACTTTTGCGCTTTACCTTGAAGTCGCCCTTATATATTTACTGTTTTGTACGGTTTTGACTAAACTTCAGACAATGATAGAAAAGAGGTTGAAGATCGAATGAGCATATTGATGATAAGAGATCTGCACAAGACTTACGACGGGGTCGAGGTTTTAAAAGGTATTGATATCGATGT
>CALUZL010000022.1 GCA_944325295.1 uncultured Erysipelotrichaceae bacterium
TTGCGGCTGGCCTAAGGCCTGGGCGGTGTTCCGTATGGCAAAAGAAGTCTGGAGCGATAAAGAATAAGGAATCTTTAATCATTCGATTTTGAATAAAACAATCTAAGCACGCTAGTAGCACGCAAAATTCTTTAAATAGCCTTTATTTAAAGGACTGCACAGTTAACAAAACGTTAATCGTTGTATTGAGAAGACTAGAGAAGTATTTAGACTTCGCGAGAAGTTTAGATACTTCTTTTTTATCAAGTATTGATATACGTAATAATACGTATTATAATATAGTTGTGATGAGGAGGTACATTATATGCCTATGACGTCTAAGGAAATGTGCAAGCTTCTCAAAAAGAATGGTTTTATCGAAATGAAAGGTGGTCCAACAGGACATCGTAAATTCTTTAATCCCGTTTCTCTACTGTTGTTCCTTGTCACAGCAAAGACCTGAAGAAAGGGCTAGAACAAGCTATTCTTAAACAAGCGGGGCTCAAATAATGGTCTCGCTTCAGGTCCTATAGAAGGAGGATTTGTATGTCTATGACTTTTTATCCGGTAGTATTTCATAAGGCCGATCAAAACGAAAAAGGTTATTGGGTAGAGGTACCAGACCTACCAGGTTGCTTTAGTCAAGGGGATACTATGGAGGAAACTTTTAAAGAGGCTCAAGAAGCATTAGGCCTTTATTTAGATGAAAACAAAGATTTCAATAAACCCTCGCCAATTGAAAAGATCCAACAAGATTTTCCTAATGAAACGGTAATGCTTGTACCGTATGACTCTGTAACATATGCAAAAAAATATAAAAATAAGGCAATAAAAAAGACACTTAGTATACCAGAATGGCTCAATGAAGAAGCCAGTAAAAAAGGTATCAACTTTTCTCAGGCATTACAAGAAGCACTAATCAACAAAATTAAATGATTTATTCCGAAAAAATAAATATTTTTAATTTTTTCGGAATAAACTATCATTGATTGAGAGTATAACAGGCATCCATGTTATTTGATATACCCTTGTCACTTCGAAAAAACGAAAATATTTCAAATTTGCGAAATGGGAATCCAAATACAAAATAATTTCCATAGAAATATTTTATGAGTATCTTTTAAGTCAGGGTGTTTCAAAATCTCATATCATCAAGGTTGAATTAGATCAAAGGAGAAATCGGATATATAGAGATCCCGGTGTGATTCTTGACCATATAGACTCTCTTATTCAAGACGATAAACAATACTATCTTCTTTTGGATGAAGTACAAATGCTCAGAGATTTTGAAGAAGTCCTCAATTCTTTACTGCATATCCCAAATGTCGATATTTATGTAACAGGTTCTAATTCCAAGTTCTTGTCAAAAGATGTGATCGCACAGTTTAGAGGCAGAGGTGATGAGATCCATGTCTACCCGCTCACTTTTAAAGAATTTGTGCAAGGATATGATGGTGATATATATCGCGGGTTTGCTGATTATATGGTTTATGGCTGGATGACGCCTATTTCGACTATGAAAACAGAAAGTCAAAAAGTGAGTTGTACTATTAATTTATAACGATTTTTGGTGAATTATTGCAAAGACAGTACTGTTATTTTAAGATTGTTATGAAAGGTGGAGGTGTTTGTGGAACTGCGAGTTTTACGCTACTATTTGACTGTTGCAAGAGAAGAAAATATCACTCGCGCTGCCGAGATCTTACATATCACGCAGCCGACTCTCAGCCGGCAAATGGCAGAATTAGAGGCAGAACTAAACACAAGACTATTTGAGCGCACAAACCGTAAAATCATATTAACGGAAGCAGGGATGCTTTTGCGCCGTCGGGCCGAAGAATTGGTATCACTGGCGGAAAAGACCGAGTTGGAATTCAAGAATTCCGGCGAAGATATCTCGGGACTTATTTCCATCGGCAGTGGAGTGTCGACTGTCGTTTCTGAAAATTTGCCGGATCTTATAAAGAATTACATAAACAGATATCAGCATGTACGTTTTGATTTGCGCACAGGCACGGCAGCGCTGATCAAGGATCAATTGGATAAGGGACTTTTAGATATCGGGATCTTAATGGAACCGGTCGAAGTAGAAAAATACGACTTTATCCGTTTGCCTAAAAAAGATGTTTGGGGAATCCTTATGCCAGAAGATGATCCTTTGTCAAAAAAAGTCTATATCACGCCCGCTGATCTTGGATCGCTGCCACTAATCGTAAGTTGGCGTATTGTGGAACGGGAAGCTAAGGCGTGGTTTGGTGGTGATACAGATCATTTGCATGTGGTTTGTACATATGATCTGATCGACAATGTCGCACTTTTGGTTGAGCGCCGTATCGGCTATGCCTTTGTGATCGAAGGCGCACTAAAGCATTTTCCAAGTCTCGTCTTTCGCCCGCTTTTCCCAGAAGTCAGCAATACTTCTGTACTGGTATGGAAAAAATACCAACCGGCAAGCATGGCAGTACAAAAATTCATCGAGCTGGTAAGAGATACCTATAAAGAATAGCATCGATCATTACATCGATCGAAAATTTGATCGGACAAAGTGGTAGAGATTTTTTAAAAATAGAAATGCTCATAAGGCATAAAAACTAGAGAAACTAAGTATTTTACATATCTCAATATATTATCTAAGATGTGAGTGTACCAAGGATCGAAACGATCTTCCGGACACTCATATTTTTTATAGGGAGGGATGCGTATGACCATTGAGCAGGCAAGTGAACACTTTGGCGTTTCGCTTGATAAACTGCATCTTTATGAAAATCAGGGACTATTTGATTGTCATAAACAAGCAGACGGTCATGTTGAATACACCGAGGATCTCATGGATTACATCAGGATCATCGATGTATTGACTGATGCGGGAGCTGAAGTGAAAACGTTGCGCAGCTTTATGCGGGGCCTTATGCAAAGCTCAATCACAAAAGAAGAGAAGCTTCGCTACTTGCGCAACCAACGGCAAAAACTTTTAGAAAGTATTCACTCAAAACAAAGATCGCTGGATCAGTTAGATTACGTTATTTTCGACATAAATAAAACTTCTGATTCAGCACAATAAGAAAGAAAGGATGATGCAGGATGAAAAAAGATCTAGGTTCGGTATTAGCGCTTTACCCAACTCCACTTGTTGTGATTGGAACTATGGTAAACGGGAAGCCAAACTGGGTCTTGGCAGGCCATGTAGGAATCATGGGACATGATCATATCATGGTGAGCTTGGCCAAGGCACATTATACCAATCAGGGAATTAAAGAGACAAGAGCTTTGTCTGTCAACATTGTGGATGAGACCATGCTTAAAAAGGCTGATCATGTCGGTTGTTTTAGTGGAAACCAAACAGATAAATCCGAAGTATTTGATTATAGTTTTGGTACAAACGGCGCACCTATGATCGATATGGCAAAGCTGTCAATGGAGTGTACTATGGAAGATATCCATGAGACAAAAGGGTTTGACAATTTTATCCTGACCATTGATCACACCTATGTGGAAGAAAGTATTCTGAATGAAGCTGAGAAGATCAACTATGACGTGTTTAAACCAATTTTATTTGAAATGCCCGGTTACACTTATCTGAAAACCGGAGAAACCATCGCCAAGTGTATGACCCTTGGTAAATAGAGAGAAAGGAGTTCAAAAATGAGGAAAATATATACGCTTGTCTTAACTTTTGGACTGCTTTTGAGCTTTGCTGGCTGCACGAGCAATAGCTCTGAGGGTAGTGGCCCTTCCGCTTCTGAAGAAAACAGTACTGATGCTGAAGACATTTCGCAAACTGAAGAGCCTGCGATTGAAACACCTTCCGAGTCGGAAACCGAAGTCAGTTCTAATTCTCTGGTTGTATATTTTTCATGGTCAGGCAACACCGAATCGGTGGCAAATGAGATTGCGAACCAAACAGGAGCAGATATTTTTGAAATCATTCCGGTAGAGCCTTATACCGAGGATTACGATGCTCTTTTAGATATTGCTCAAGAAGAACAGGCAAATGATGTAAGACCGGAAATCGCCGAAACAGTTGAGGACTTTGAACAATATGATGTTGTGTATCTGGGATATCCCAACTGGTGGGGCGATATGCCGATGATCGTGTATACCTTTCTTGAGGAGTATGATCTCAACGAGAAAAAAGTCGCGCCCTTTATAACTTCCGGTGGCAGCGGTTTTTCCGGAACCATAAACACTATTGAGAGTATGGAACCAGATGCAGTCATAGTTGAAGGGCTTTCCCTTGGAAGCTCTGAAGCAAGCGATCCTGAAGAGCCTGTGACACAATGGCTGAGTGCAATCGCCCTTAATTAGCAAGGAGGAAAAAATATGGCAGTAAAACAGACGGCAGGTCGTCGTGACCTTGGGGAATTCGCCCCTAAATTTGCACAATTGAATGATGATGTGCTTTTTGGAGAAGTGTGGAGTAGAGAAGACAAACTATCTTTGCGCGACCGTTCACTTGTAACGGTGGTGGCGCTTATGTCACAGGGATTAGTAGACGCCTCTTTTAAATATCATCTTGAAACCGCCAAAAAGAATGGAATCACAAGGGAAGAAATAGCAGAGATCTTGACGCATGCAGCATTCTATGCCGGATGGCCAAAGGCGTGGGCCGCTTTCCGCATGGCGAAAGAAGTCTGGAATGATGAAGAGACGACAGCTGATATTCATGGAGGGATGTTTGGTTTGGGCGATCCTAATGATGCCTATGCAAAGTATTTTGTAGGTCAAAGTTATTTAAAGAGAATCACTTCTAAAGGAGTAGCGATCGCTAATGTGACCTTTGAGCCGGGTTGTCGCAACAATTGGCATATCCATAAAGCTCAAAAAGGTGGCGGTCAGATCTTGCTTTGTATGGCAGGTCGAGGCTGGTATCAAAAGTGGGGCCAAGAAGCGCAAGAACTTCATCAGGGTGATGTTGTAGAAATTCCGGCTGGTATAAAACATTGGCATGGTGCCGCTAAGGACAGTTGGTTCTCACATTTAGCGATAGAAGTTCCCGGCGAAAATACAGCTAGCGAGTGGTTAGAGAAGGTCGACGATGAAGAGTACGCTAAATTGAAATAGCTCAGAACTTGATCATGAAAAAGACATTGATCGCTTATTTTTCTGCGAGCGGAGAAACTGCTAAATTGGCTAAAACATTTGCTGCTGTAACAGGCGGTACCTTATACGAGATCAAACCAAAGATCGCCTATACTATCGTTGATCTGAATTGGAACGATAAAAAAAGCCGCAGCAGCCTGGAGATGAATGACAAAAATGCTCGTCCTATGATCCTTGAACCGTTAGAAAACATGGCGCAATATGACACGATATTTTTAGGTTTTCCGATTTGGTGGTATGAAGCACCAAGGATCATACAAACTTTTTTGGAAAGCTATGATCTTAGTGGGAAAACGGTGGTACCTTTTGCCACATCGGGAGGAAGTGAAATAGGAAATATTGGTTCTATTTTACAAAAAAGCTGTAAGGCAAAAGTATTACCAGGGAAAAGAATGAATTCTTTTGCTTCAGTGAATGAGGTATCTTCTTGGCTAAATTCTTTAAAACTATGAAGAAAAAGATGAAACGGAATGCCACTATTAAAATCGTTGTCGATGTGTTGATGACGCTGACGCTGTTGTTTTTGATGGGATATCAACTTTGGGGAGAAGCGGCTCATGAGTGGGTGGGCGCTTTGATGATGGTGTTATTTATTGCGCATCATTTTTTAAACCGCCAGTGGTATTTAAACCTGTTTAAGGGCAGACTTACTCCTTTGCGAATGTTTCAAATAATTGTGAATACGTCGCTTTTGATCGCCATGCTATTACAGATGTACAGCGGTATCATTATGTCGCGTTATGCATTTACCTTTTTGCCTATTGATGGCGGTATGGCACTAGCCAGAAGACTTCACATCTTAGGAGCCTATTGGGGCTATATTCTCATGAGTATCCATTTGGGATTGCATTGGAACATGGTCTTAAACGTGCTGAAAAGAAAAATCGGTAAAACAAATGCTTCACGATTTGTAAAGATTGTTTTGTTCATTTTCGGTATTTTGATTGCAGCTTATGGCCTATTTGTCTTCATAGATCGTGATTTTCTCACGTATATGTTCCTTAGATCAGAATTTGTCTTTTTGGATTATAGGGAACCACTTTGGTCATTTTATCTTGACTACATCAGTTTGTTGGGTCTTTGGTTATTCCTTGCACATTATCTTTCTAAGGGCTTGAGAAAGTTAGGAATCAAATCGCTCAAAAACAAAACAGATAAAACATTGGTAAAAGGTGTAAAACGGATCATTTGACAAAGAACGCTCACTTTTCCAATCGTCTTTTTGGCAAGGTTATATGGGTACTGAAAGGGCATATTACACAAGTATTCAAGCAATAAATCAGCTTCTTTAAAAAATGAGCCTATGAGAAACGATGACAGTTGCTGATCGCTGAGTTTTAGTGAGATATAAACATGATGAATCTTAAATTTGATAAAAACAGAATACGATAGGAGGAAATAAAATGAAGTACACAAAACTGGGAAATTCCGACTTGACCGTTTCCCGCATTTGTATGGGTTGTATGGGATTTGGTGATCCGCAAAAAGGCCAGCATAGTTGGACGTTGGATGAAGAACACTCACGTGAGATCATTCGCCGTGCTTTGGAACTTGGCGTAAACTTCTTTGATACTGCTATCGGTTATCAAAGCGGCACCAGCGAGCAATACCTCGGCCGCGCTTTGAAAGACTTTGTAAAACGAGAGGATGTGGTGGTAGCCACTAAGTTTTTGCCACGCACTCAAAAGGAGATCGAAGATGGTGTCAGCGGTCAGCAACACATCCGGAACATGATCGACACCAGTTTACAAAATTTAGGACTCGACTATGTAGATCTGTATATCTATCATATGTGGGATTATA
>CALUZL010000023.1 GCA_944325295.1 uncultured Erysipelotrichaceae bacterium
GTTTCCGAAAAGATGACTTTACCGTCAGCTTCGCTGTAGGAACCGTTTGCCAAAAGATAACCGCTGGGTCTTAGATCTTTGACCTCCTCGCTTAATAGGCACATCGCCCGTCCGGAAGCGATGAACACAAGGTCGCCTCGCGCTTTGATCTTCGCAAAACCTTCGATAGTTTTAACAGTTGGGACGTGCAGTCCGCGCGTACAATCGATGATCGTTCCATCGATATCCACAAAAACAATTTTTCTCATGGTCATTATTATACTAAAAGTTTCTTAAATTATCTGATTTTATAGCTTAAATCGGTTTTAAAAAGCAGTATCAGACGATACTGCTCAGATTTTATTGAACCGGATTTTGCTCCATATCTTTCAACTTGACTTCATATTCCGCCATTTCCCGATCATTTGCGAAGACGAAGTGTCCGGGACGGATCTCCCTGAGTTTCGGCTTTTCACCGGAAAGATCACGTTTCGACTCATCGTAGATGACGAGTTCTTTCGACTTTTCAACGCGCGGATCAGGGATCGGAACAGCCTGAAGCAGTGAATGCGTATATGGATGCAGCGGGAATCGGAATAAGATATCCGTTGGTGCGATCTCAACGATACGTCCTTTGTGGATGACTGCGATCCTGTCGCTGAAATACCTGACGACACTGAGGTCATGGGCGATAAACATATAAGTCAGACCACGCTCTTCCTTGAACTTGTTCATCAAGTTTAAGACCTGAGCTCTGATCGAGACATCGAGAGCGGAGATCGGTTCATCGGCAATGATGAATTCCGGCTCCATGACCATAGCTCTGGCGATACCGACTCTTTGTCTTTGACCGCCGGAGAACTCGTGCGGATAGCGCGATTTATGCTCCGGAAGTAAGCCGACCGATTGTAAAGCACGGTCAACTTTAGCTTCCCTTTCCGCTTCATCTTTGTAGAGGTTGAAGTTGTAAAGACCCTCAGATACACAATAATCGATCGTCGCCCTCTCGTTTAAAGAAGCCGCCGGATCTTGGAAGATCATCTGGACGTTTCGAACGAGATCTTTTTGATCTTCTTTAGAGATCGGACCGTTGATCTTTTTGCCTTTATAGAGGATCTCGCCATCAGATGTCGGATTGAGACGGATGATCGAGCGGGCGATCGTCGTCTTGCCGCTGCCGGACTCACCGACGAGCGCAAAAGTCTCACCCTTATAGATCTCAAAGTTGGCATCCTTTACTGCACGGAAGCGTTTTTTATTGTTATAGAAGGAAACTTCTAAGTGTTTTACCGACAACAATACTTCCCTATTATCGTTCGCCATAAATTCCTCCTTTTGCCGTGATAGCTACCATCTTTTCGTGTAAGTTTTGAATCGTCTCCGGAGGATCGACCTTTGGCGCCCGCGGATCTAACAGCCATGTCTTGGCGAAGTGAGTATCTGACACCTTAAAGAAAGGCGGTTCCTCTTCAAAATCGATCTTCATCGCATAGTCGCTGCGCGGTGCGAAAGCATCGCCTTTGATCTCTTCAAAAAGTGATGGCGGCGTCCCTCTGATAGCGAACAATTCATGACCTTTTTCACCAAGCTGTGGCAAAGATGAAAGAAGGCCCCAGGTGTATGGATGTTTCGGATTGTAGAAGATCTCTTCGACGTTACCATACTCGATTATCTGACCGCCGTACATTACGGCAACGATATCGGCGACATTGGCAACGACACCCAAGTCATGAGTGATATAGATCGTCGTAAAACCATACTCTTTAGAAAGATCTTTGATGAGGTGGATGATCTGTGCTTGGATCGTAACATCAAGGGCTGTCGTCGGTTCATCACAGATCAAGATCTTTGGATGACAAGCCAGGGCGATCGCGATGACGATCCTTTGACGCATACCGCCGGAATACTGGAACGGATATTCGTCATAACGGCGTTCCGCATCATAGATACCGACCCTTTCCATCAAGGAAATAGCTTCTTTTTTAGCTTCTTCTTTTGACTTGCCCTGATGTTTGATGATTACTTCCGCGATCTGATAGCCGATTGTGCGAACCGGATTGAGTGAAGTCATCGGATCTTGGAAGACGGTTGCGATCTTTTTACCGCGGATCGTCAACCATTCTTTTTCGGTCTTGAATTTAGCTAGGTCCTGTCCTTCAAACAAGATCTCACCGCTGTCGATGCGACCGTTGATATCGAGCATGCCGGTAAAAGTCTTGGTAAAGACGGATTTACCGCTGCCGGACTCGCCGACGATCGCTACGACTTTCCCTTCAGGGAAATCAAATGAGACGCGTCTGATAGCCGTCAGTGTCCTTTCACGTACTTTGAATTTAACGACGACATCCTTTGCCGACAAAATAATGTTGTTCTTATTATCTTCCATGTCGTCCTCCTAAACCATATGTGTACGCGGATCAGAGGCATCAGCAAGCGTCTGACCGACGATGTAAAGCGATACTGAGATCAGGGCACTGAAAGCGACCGGGATCCAGAAAAGATATGAGGCAGAAGTCATAAACGGAGAATACGTTTGGATGAGATAACCCAAAGATGAAGACTCCGTTGTAAGACCGATACCGATAAACGATAAGAATACCTCATAAGAGATGAAGTTTGGCACATCACGAGCGATCGAAGTAACGATGACGCTTATGAGATACGGCAAGATGTTATGTGTCAAGACGCGATGAAGCGGTGTTCCCAAACACTGGGAAGCCAAGTTGTACTCGCGGTCACGAATGATCATGACCTGGACACGAATAAAGTATGCCGTACCCAACCAAGACGTGCATGACAGGGCAAAGATGAGCTGTGGAATACCACGACCTAAAACATACATCATGACCATTACCAGCAACATGAAAGGAATGTTGATGATGACGTTGTAGATCTCAAGCATGACCGTATCGATCTTTTTGGAATAACCCCAGATCATTCCGACGATAACCCCCAAAATATTGGTGATCGCAGTAGCTGAAAGCGCAACGATCAGTGAGTTTCGCGTACCGAACCAAACTGCATCGAAAAGAGAGTTACCGACATTGTCAGTACCAAACCAATAGGTCGCATTCGGTCTTATAAACCACATGTCACGCTGGTTGATATAAGGCATATTCATCGGATCATAACCGGAAAAAAGCGGTTGAATGAAAGATGTCAATATAACGATCGTCGCGATCACAAGCATGACGATGGCGACCTTTGATGAGAAGAATCTTCTGAAGACGCTTTGCCAATAAGAATACTTAGGTGCACTGATGTGCTCCGAAGCAGTCTCATCTACCTTGACGAAGGTAAATCTATCATCCATAGTTGTCATAATCATTTACCTCCCTTCTTAGCCGTCAATTGAATCCGCGGATCGACGACTGTCATAAGCAAGTCACCGACAAGCAAAGATATGACTGCCAGTGCCGTAAAGATAAAGGTCAAAGTGATGACCATGCGGTTGTTTAAAGCCTTGATAGAATCCGGCAGCATCTTACCCATACCCGGTATAGCGAATACCGATTCAGTGATGACCGATCCACTGATACAGAGAATTACTGACTGAGGAATACCGTTGACGATCGGAATGATCGCATTTTTTAATATATGTTTATTGAAGATTTCTTTTTCAGATAAGCCTTTAGCTCTAGCAAACTTGACATAGTCAGAATTCGATTGGTCGATCATGTACCGGCGCATCCAGATGATAAGACTCGAGGTCGATAGTAACGCCAGGATGATAAGCGGTAAGATGTAAGATTTGACATCGCCAAAACCCAGTTCCGGAAATTTCTCCGGCATTTGGAAAAGACGTCCGATCCACTTGGCAAAGTAGATAAAGGCCAATGAAGGAACGGCGATCATGAAGTTAACGTATACGATACCGAGTTTATCTTGCCATCTGTCCTTGTGACGAGCCATGGTGACACCGGCGGGTAAAGCGATCACATAAGCGATGATGAGCGCAATGATCCCGAACAGATACGATGTGCCGACCATCGATGGCGATTCCATGTAGTTTTTACAATTGGCATAGTTATCGGTAAACTTTTGGGTATCTAAGTGGTCAAGCGTCGATGTCTGTTTGTACTCACAGGTGTACTGATTCAATGCTGAGCGTTGCGTAACGCCACTTGGGAACGTCTGTTCGATCTGAACGACTTGCCCCTGACCGTCATTGATGACATCCATCGTCTCTAAACCGTTGAAAGTCGGATAGGAAAGACCGAAATCAAGACTTATGACATTTTGATGGATGAACGGGAAATTGGAATCGATGTAAAGCTGATATTTATGTTTACACCCGCTGCAGGCAACTGCAGGCATCCCGTTTGATCCGGTAGTAATATAGTAACTTCTCTGCAGTTCTTCATTTTCCGCATCTTGTACAGCCCAAGGATTATCTACCTCGATGAGATTGGAAAAGAAGTTCCAGATCAGTTCATAAGCTGGATAATCTCTAGTTACAAAACCGGTCACACCATTTTCATAAGGAACATATGTATAACCCCGCGTTTCATAATCGGCGACCAGATCCTTGAAATCAGCACCGCCATTGACACAGGAATTGTAATTTTCACTTACAGCACAGATCCCCGATGGCTGCACGAAATCCAAGTAGCCCAGGTCCTTCCAGATGTTGTACTTGTAGTTGACTAAAGCATCACCCTTATACTTACCTAAACTGGTATCGGTTTGGAAGATCTTTTCCCGTGGGATCATCGTATAGACCATCACGATCGTTATACTTAAAACGAAGCATACAGAAATTATTGATCGAATAAGACGACCTAAGACATATCTTTTCATTTCTATACCTCCTTTTCACTCAAATAAGGAGCCAAAGGTAAACTCAATGGCTCCTTATATTCTTTAACTATTTCTTTAAACTAACTTATCTGTTAGCTTGGAAATCAGCGTAAGCTTCGTCGTATTGAGCTCTTGTGACCATTTCTTCCTGAACTTGCATGTAAACATACTTGTAGTCACCAAGACCTACAGGTGAATACTGTTTAGTGAATGGAACGATCTTCGTTACGACATAACCACGAGTATCCATCTGTGATGGGATGTACAGAGCTTTTGATACAGCGAAAGCATCGACCATAGCGAATGCTTCATAACGAGCATCGAGATCATCAGTGATAGCGTTAGCTGCCTGATAGAGTGTCTCGAATTCAGCCCAACCGGCTTCATCCTTGATAGCTCTTGTCTCTGCTGTGTCATCAGCATCGAGTGGTAAACCAACAGTTCTCATGTATGAACCACCACTTGTTGAGTAGATATCGACGTATGTCTTTGGATCAGCATAGTCTGGTGACCAACCGGAGAAGGTGTTGATATCGTAATCCTGAGTTGCCCAGTTTTCGTTGTAGTACTGGTTGTTGTAGTAAGTATCGATATCTTCCGGAATCAGGTTGATGACGATCTGACCGTCTGTATTTTCTTCGATACTCTGTTTCATCGATTGAGCACGTTGAACATAGACTTGGTCAGCACCACTGATATAAGCACAGTCAAGTGATACCGGGAAGCTTATTCCTTCAGCCTTAGCAGCTTCGATGTACTCTAAAGCAGCTTCTTTGCTTAAGAACGGATCTTGAGCATCAGCTAAGGAAATATCAGTACCTGTCAACTCTTGGTAAGCTTCTGTAACTAAGTCACCGTAAGTACGACCATCAGATGTCGCAACGATCTCCGGTGAACCGTTGAAGTTACGCAGCATTTCAACTGCCATGTTATGTGGAACCTGAACTTCAAGATAAGCTACACGGTCATAAGCAGCCATGACAGCCTTACGGAAGTTCTCGTTTAAGATAGCGGCTCTGGTGTTGGCCATATCTTCTTCACTTGTATGGCCGGTATTTTCATAGACTAAACGGTTGTAGTTGAAGTTGATATTGAAGATCGATTGGTTAGGTAATGTCTCATAGTAGTAATCAGCGTACTTTTCAACATAAGAATCGAAATCTTCCCAAACCGGTCTCAATGATGTCTGATCGATAGTACCGTTTTCAAATGATGTGATATCTGAGTAAACGTCCTGATCTTCACCACCATATAACCAAGTTACTTCGTCGATGTATACTTGATCAGCCATGTAGTATGACTGGTTCTTTGTGAATTTGATCTGTGATTTAGCATCGTTTGCTGAAAGTAAGAAAGCGCCGTTGTAAAGGATTGAATCCGGTGATGTCGTACCGAAATCACAAGCTTCAACATCCGGAGAACCTAACTTACAACCTTCACCCTGTGATTCAAGGAAGGTTCTGTTTACCGGGTAAACAGCAGCATATGTCGTCATTGATTCAAAGTAAGGCATTGGTTGGTTGAATGTGTATTCAACTGTGTAGTCATCAACAGCTTTGACACCGACTTCACTAAAGTCGCACTGACCCAGAATGTAGCTATTGAAGTTTACAAGACCCTGATTTGGATCTTCCGGGTTACTACCTTGTAATAAGTAGATAGTACCACCTTTGAAATCAGCAGCGTGTTGTAAACCGGCAACGAAGTCATCAGCTGTGACTTCAGCGTATTCTTCACCGGTATTGGTTACCCATTTTACGCCCTGACGTAATTTGAATGTCCAAACGGTCTGGTCTTCATTACTTGACCATTCTTCGGCAAGGTTACCGACGATGTGACCATAGCGGTCATAGCCTAAAAGACCATCGACTAAGTTTGCGACGACTTCAAAGTCAGTAGCTTTGTTTGTCTCAAGATAGTCTAACTGGTCAGCATCTGAAGTATAAACTAATGTCAATGTGTTCTTCAGACCGGCTTCACTTGAGCCTGTCTCCGTACCTCCAGTAGTAGTTGTTGTCGAATTAGAACAACCTACTAAAGTAAGTGCTAACAAGGCAGCAAGTGCTAGAGTTAAAATCTTCTTCATTCTTTTCCTCCTTGTTATGCAAAAATAATTGCATGAATAGATTTTATGCCTTTTGTTGCTTTTGTTCAATAAAATACACATATTTTTCACACAATCTCAAAATTTTTCACTATTTTCTGAAAGTTTTACATTCATTATTTTTAGCCGTTTAAAAAAGATCATCCGTCTTTTTTGGATGATCTTCACTTGTCAAGATGAGCTTTTTAGCTTAGCGCATGTAGTAAGGTTTGACGTAAGCCGGTAAACCATCTTTATAGATGATGACCGGGGAACCGACGACAAGCGGTCTTAAATACGCCAAAGCTTCTTCGCTAATGCCACGATAATTCGGCAAGATCCACTCTTTCGGGAACGATTTGACATAGTTTGCAACTTTATCGGCATCGATGGCGACAAAATCAACATCATACTGGGGTTGATCTTTACGCACTAAAGCGACCATCTTACCGGTAAACTTACCGTCAGTTGAGCGCATGTGGGCCGACATGCCAAGCTGGAAAGACTCTTCGACATCGACCTTGGACTGGGTCGTGACATAGCATCTTTGCGCTGTCGAAAGATCCTGAACTTTACATCTTTGGGCAACACCGCTATCGAGAATCATATTCTTAAGGGCATTACCGGCTCCGCCCAAGACCGCATGACCAAAGCCGTCATTTTTGGCTTCACCGGCAGCGATATAGGTACCATCGGCATATTTAGCACCCTCGGATACGACAATATAACATTTGTTCTTTTCATCGATCGATTTTTTGACTTCTTGTAAGAAGAGTTCTTTATCGAAGGCTTCTTCCGGCAAGATGACAAGATCGACAACGCCGCTGAGACAAGCACTGCTGGCAAGCCAGCCGGCATCTCTTCCCATCGTCTCTAAGATGA
This sequence comes from uncultured Erysipelotrichaceae bacterium, assembly GCA_944325295.1. GTDB lineage: Bacteria > Bacillota_I > Bacilli_A > Erysipelotrichales > Erysipelotrichaceae > JAHHTG01. The sequence continues at coordinate 7,745 of CALUZL010000023.1, forward strand.
ATACTTCCTGTCTGGTGTAAACGTTGACATCAAGCCAGGTATTCAAAGCAACCGTGGAAATGAATTTGGCTGCACTGGCAAAGCCCGGGCAGTGGTCGATGTGCTGTAAGTCGTTATCGACCGTCTTTGGACAACCGACAAAACGGCGGTTGGTGATGCCGTGTTCCCTTGCGTACTCGCTAAGGGCAGCAACGGTATCCATCGAATCATTTCCACCGGTATAGAAAAGTGTTTCGACATCATATTTTTCCATGACCGCAAAAAGCTTCTCAAAGTCGGCGACATTATCTCTCTTCAATTTATAACGACATGAACCCAAGGCGCTTGAAGGCGTCTGTCTTAAGACGTTGTTCTCTTCATCAGACATGTTCGTCAGATCGTAAAAGCGCTCCTTTAAGATACCTTCGATACCGTTTAGACCGCCATAGACGTGATCATAATACGGGTTCATCTGATTGGCCTTGACGATACCGGCGATCGTGGCGTTGATTACCGATGTAGGTCCACCACTTTGTGCAACTATACAATTAGCCATTTAATTTTTCCTCCATATTTACGTATAGATTCTATCATAATATTCTACTTTTTCTTATTCTTTTTTTCTTCTTGCTCCATCGCCTCTTCCCACTTTTCCATCTCATGAGCGATGAGGTTGTGGATATCGTCGATCTCTTCGTCCAAAGCTTGCATTTTAAAGTGGTCGTGATAGTATTCCGGCTCAAAGCGCAAAGCTCTTTTCGCTTCTAAAAGATCTTCTAATTCACCGATGCGCTCTTCGATCTTTTTTAGGTTATAGCGCACTCTTTTCTCCGGCTTTTCTTGCTTGACGACCTCTTTTTTGACTTCCTTTTTCACCGCTTCCTTTTTGGCATCGATATAGTCCTTATACCCATCCGCATAAAAGGTGCCCTTACCGTTTTCAAGTACTAAGCAGGAATCGGCGATACTTTTGATAAACCAGCGGTCGTGTGAAACAAAAAGGATCGTTCCCTCATAGTCCTTCAAAGCCGCTTCCAGAGCTTCTTTGGAAGGGATGTCAAGGTGGTTGGTCGGCTCATCGAGGATCAAAAAATTCGCTCTTTGCATCATGAGCTTAGCCAGAGCCAAGCGTACCCTTTCACCCCCTGACAGGACGTTTAGCGTCTTAAAGACTTCATCGCTTGAAAAAAGGAAGGCTCCCAAGATCGAGCGGATGGCGAAGGCGTCGAGTTGCGGATACTCATCCCATAGTTCATCAATAACGGTCTTAGAACTCGCTAAAGCCGCCAATGTCTGATCGAAGTAGCCGATATCGATCTGATGGCCGAACATCTTATAGCCGCCAAGTGAGGGGATCTCGTCGATGATCGTCTTCAAAAGGGTCGATTTACCAGTGCCGTTGTCCCCCATGATACAAATGCGCTGTCCTCTTTGGATGTCGAGAGTGACCTCACCCAGCGGTTCATCATAGCCAAACCGCAAGTGGTCTAAGCTCAAAACGCTTTTGCCGCCCTTGACCTTGCATTCAAAGCGCACCTTAAAGGTTTTGGTGTCAGCTTTTTTAGGATCTTCCAAACGATCCATGCGTTCAAGATACTTGATCTTGTTTTGGACCATCTTGGCTTTTGTCGGTTTATAGCGATACTTTTGGATCAGATCTTCCAAACGCTTGATATCTTTTTGCTGGTAAGCGTAAAGTTTAGCTTGTCTTTGCGCGTTGTTTTTCTTTTCGACGACATACTTTGAATAATTACCATGATACTTGGTCATATGACCATACTCGATCTCATAGATGATATTAACACACTTATCTAAAAAGGTCCTGTCATGGGAGACTAAAACGATCGCTCCCTGATATTTTGCCAGGTAAGTCTCTAACCACTCGATCGTCCTCAGGTCTAAGTGATTGGTCGGCTCATCCAAAAGTAAAAGATCGGCTTTTTGAAGGAGCAGCTTGGCAAAACTGATCTTTGTCTTCTCGCCACCGCTAAAAGAAACAAGCGGCCTTTTGAGATCTTCGACCTTGAACCCGAATCCGCAAAACACCGATTCGATATCGCTTTGATAGGTATAGCCACCGGCATATTCAAACTGTGACTGTAAACGCGCGTATTGTTCGATGAGTTGCTCGCTATTTTCTTCTTTGAGCCTTTGAGCCAATGTCTCAAGCTCCTTTTCAAGTCTTATGACATCCTTATAGATCTCTAAAAACTCAGTGTAGACACTGTGACTTTCATCAATGAAGGCGTTTTGTTTGAGGTAGCCGATAGTGATGTTTCCGGCTTTATAGATCTCCCCGCTATTCAACTCGACATCGCCCAAGATCACCTTGAGGACTGTCGACTTGCCGCAGCCGTTTTTGCCGATGATCGCTACCTTTTCATTCTCGTTTACAAGGAAATCGATATCCTCAAAGACATCCTCCGTCCCGAAAGATACCGATCCTTTATTTATCTGCACTAACATGGATTATAAATCAAGATTGCGCGGCGTCCTTGGAAACGGCAGGACATCACGGATGTTTTTCATACCGGAAAGATACATGATGAGCCTTTCAAAACCGACGCCGAAACCGGCATGTTTGCAACCGCCATACCGACGCAAGTCAAGATACCACTGATAGCTTTCTACATCCATGCCCAGCTCTTGCATTCTGGCTTTGAGGACATCATAGCGCTCCTCTCTTTGCGAACCACCGCAAAGCTCACCGACATGCGGTACCAAAAGATCACAAGCCGCTACCGTTTTGCCATCGTCATTGAGACGCATGTAGAACGCTTTGATCTCTTTTGGATAATCGATCAAAAATACCGGGCCGTCAACGACTTTTTCACAAAGGTACTTCTCGTGTTCACTGTTGAGGTCCATGCCCCAATAGACTTCGTTTTCAAACTCTACCGGCGCTTTTTTCAAAATGTCGATAGCTTCAGTATAAGTCATCCTTCGAAAATGGGCATCTTTGAGTTTAATGATCCTTTCAAGCAAGCCCGGTTCGATGAACTTATCAAAGAAGGCCATCTCTTCGGGAGCGTTGTCTAAGACGTATTGGATACAGTATTTGACCATATCTTCCATTAAGTCCATATCGTCCTCAAGATCAGCAAAGGCGATCTCCGGCTCGATCATCCAAAATTCCGCGGCATGGATCGTCGTATTGGAATTTTCGGCTCTAAAAGTCGGACCAAACGTATAGACGTCTCTAAAGGCCATGCAGAAAGCTTCGACCTGAAGCTGGCCGGTAACCGCAAGATGGGCTTCCTTACCAAAGAAATCCTTTTCGAAATTCGTATCATCGATCGTCGTGACTCTGAACATGTTGCCGGCACCCTCGCCATCCATCGATGTGATGATCGGCGTGTGGACGTAGACAAACCCCTGGTTTTGGAAAAATTCATGAAGAGCCATGCTCAAGACAGAACGCAGGCGGAAAACAGCCATGAAAGTATTGGTGCGGACGCGAAGATGCGGAAGTTCCCTTAAGTATTCAAGGCTGTGGCGCTTTTTTTGCAAGGGATAAGAATCGGAACAGTTGTCGATGATCTCTACCGCCGTGGCCTCAATCTCAAAGGGTTGTTTGTTTTCGGGTGTGTATTTGAATAGACCAGTCACCCGCACACTTGAGCCGGTCAGAACCTTACTTACATCTTTATAGTTAGCAAGTTTGCTTGTGTAAACGATCTGGATATTCTTAAAATCAGTACCGTCATTGAGCTCGATAAAGCCGATGGCTCCACTGTCACGCTTGGTCCTGACCCAACCTTCAACCTCAACGTATTCAAGCTGGTCGATCTCGAGCTGATTTTTGCGGTTGCTGAGCTCATAGAGCTCCCGCGCCGTCATAAATTCCAACATAATTCCTACCTCTTTCTATCATCTTCATTGACTTCGAACACTACCTCGATGATCGAAGAAACGATATCTACATAACGCACGTGGACATCCTCGGGGACGACGAAGTGCTCATGGGTCAGATCGACGATACCTTTGATGCCGTTTTCGACAAGCATGTTCACCGTTTCCTGCACATTTTCACTTACACAAAGAATGGCGATCCGACAACCTTGGGGCTTGTACTTTGCAAAATCATTTATATTGTATAAAGGCACATTGATATCACCGATATTGTCCGGATCTTTATCAAACGCGCACGTAACCTCACCTAAGACATGGTCCCAGTTATTGTATTTTAAAAGGGCCTTACCGAGATTGCCGACACCGATGAGAACGATCCTTTCATCAAAATCGATGTTCAACTGATTAGAAAAGATCTCAATCAGTTCATCGACATCATAACCATAGCCCTGTTTGCCAAGACGGCCGATCAGGGAAAAATCACGACGGATAGTCGTCGGTAAAATGTCGACATACTTCGCTAGTTCACTCGACATGATCTTTTTGACACCTAATTGTTTAAGCTTGCGCAAAGCTTTCAAATAGATAGGATATCTCTGCAATGTAACTTTTGGAACTGATCTTGTCATAACTGCCTCCATTATTCTCACTTAATTATAGTGATATGTGAATGAATTGACAATATTCACTTATCGATCGCCAGTGAAGATGAACTGGCAGCGTCGAAAGCGACAAAATTTCCGCTCTTTAGCTCCTTAAATGCAGCGACACCGATCATGACCGCATTATCCGTACAGTATTTAAGCGGTGGCAGCGTCAGTTTTTGTTCAGTTATGTGCTCACTCATGAGCTCCCTGAGCCGTGAATTGGCAGCGACCCCGCCGGCGATCAGCACATGTCTTACGGGATAATCCTTGAGGACTTTGAGCGTCTTGTCTAAAAGATGGTGCAGTGCCACCTCTTGAAAAGCGTAGGCCAAGTCGGCATCGACGACCGCTTCGTTTTGTCTATTAAGCCTGTTTGTAAGTTGCAGGCAGGCATTTTTAAGACCGCTGAAAGAGAAGTCGTAACCTTCGACCTTTGGTGTCGGAAGCGAGTAGTGAGCCTTGCCCTCTTTTGCCAATTTGTCGATCTTTGGTCCTCCGGGGTACTCAAGACCGATGATCCGGGCAACCTTGTCATAGGCTTCACCGATCGCATCATCGAGCGTAGTGCCCAAGATCTTGAAGCTTTGATCATCTTTTAAGTAGACAAGTTCGGTATGACCACCACTCACCACCAAAGCCAAAAGCGGGTACTCTAAATTGTCGACAAGCTCGTTGACAAAGATATGACCTTTTAAATGATGGACGCCGATAAGGGGTTTATTGAAGAAAAAAGCCAGACTTTTGGCAGCTGCTGCCCCGATGTGCAGTGAGCCGATAAGGCCCGGGCCGATCGTGTAAGCAACAGCCGTTATCTCATCCATCGAGTGACCTTTGAGGCCTTCTTTGATTATCGTCGATATCTGCTCGACGTGCATCCTGCTGGCGACTTCCGGTATGACGCCGCCAAAACGGGCGTGGACATCGATCTGTGAAGTCACGACGCTGGTCTCGATCGCCAGATCTTCGTTTATTATGGCACAAGCTGTCTCATCACAGCTGGTCTCGATCGCTAAAATCTTTTTCATCATATCCCCCTTGCCATCTCTATGGCATCCGTCCCGTCACTGTAGTAATGGGATCGTTTGCGCATCGGTATAAAACCGTTTTTGAGATACATATTGTAAGCTTTGACATTTGTGACCTTGACTTCCAAAGAGATCACTTCAACACCTTCCTTTTCGGCTTCCGCAAAGACCTTGTCCAAAAGCATTTGTCCATAACCCTGACGCTGTTTATCGCTTTTAATGGCGATGTTGTTTATCTCTAAGCGCTCATAGAGCACCATGAAGTCGACATAACCGATGACCTCTTGGTCTTTTTCAAGCACATAGATCTTGGCAAACTCGTTTTCTTCAAGTTCGTAGAGAAATTCTTTCGCTTGCCAGTGATCGCTGCCAAAGGCTTCGTTTTCGATTGCGAGCACCGCCTTTAGGTCAGCTTTAGTCATCGGTCTTATCATCGCAAATAAGCTTCACTTTCTTTTAGATACTTGGGCACAAGATAAGCGATCTTTTCGACTTTGTGCCAACTTTTCTTAGTGGCCAAAAAAGCCAAAGCGAGGTCACTCATCCGGTCTTCTTTTCCAAATAGGGAGAGATCGCCGATCAGATCGTGGTCGGCAAGATCGATCTTTTCAAGACTTAAAACGCGATCAGACATGACTTGGCGATCTTGGTCATAAAGACCGACATAAGCTCTGTTTGCCCGGGCATCCATGATGACAAGTGTATCCTTTTTGCCGGCGGCATAAAGTCTCAGGGTCGATATCGTATAGAGATCGATATCAGCTACTTCACAGATCGTCTTGGCGATAGTCATTGCGATCCGGACCCCGGTATACGATCCCGGCCCCTCACTGATACAGATACTGTCGATAGTCAAAGGATCGATCTGACATTTTGAAAACAGTTCTTTTAATTTGACGAATATCATCTCGGACTGTCTTTTAAAACAGAGTTCTTGAAAGCTGCCGATGACCTCATCGTCTTTGATTAGGGCCAAAGCCAGATATTTATAGGACGTGTCCATACATAGCGTCAACATCTACATCATCTCCTTTACGATCGCATCGTATTCTTTTCCATGACTTATAAATTCCATCTCCCGGGTCGTATCATCGATATAGCGCATATTGATTTCCAAATATTCGTCATCAAAATTATCTTTGACATAGTCAAACCACTCAATGACCATGATGCCGCTGTCGCGATATTCCTCAAAGCCCAGATCATATGGGTTTTCATAAAGCCGATAGGCATCGATGTGATAGAGTGTCAGATCGCCCTCGTAGATCTTTAAGATCGTAAAGGTTGGGGAATTGATGACCTCTTTGACGTTTAGGGCTTTGCCGATACCTTTAGTCAAAACGGTCTTGCCGCAAGCCAGATCGCCATTTAAAGCTATAAGGGATCCTTTCTTTAAAAGCCTGCCCAGCTTTTCGCCGATAGCGATCGTCTCTTTTTCACTTTTACTTACAAGTTTCATACTTCCCCCTTTTTATAGGTCTTGTTGATGTAGGACATCAAATAATCGTTTATATAGCTGAAACGAAAAGGTAACTTCTTATTCTCGATCATCTGTGTAAGCTCTGAGAGCTGTCTTTTGAGGATCGTATCTATAGCTTTAGGATAATTCATCGTCTTGGCGTGTTCAAGATATTCGCCCTCATCCAAGATCTGATAGCTGTCGTCCGCAAAGACTTTCACATCGAGGTCATAATCGATGTTCTTGATCGCCTCACCGTCGTAAAGTGAAGGCGATGCCAGGTTGCAATAGTAATAGATGCCGTTTCTTCTGATCATCGAGATGACGTTGAACCAGCGATCCTCATAGAAAAAACAGATCGCCGGCTCTTTGGTGATCCAGCGCCGTTTATCACTTTCAACGACCCAGGTATGATCGGTGACGACGACAAAGACGCCCTCTTTGCGGTCAATTAAAAGGCCTTTGCACCAGGTACGATGCAAAGAGCCGTCATGTTTATAAGATTGGATAAATACTTCATCACCGATCTTTAAGCTGTTCATAGTGATATATTATAGCACTATTTATGATCTCTTAAAGCCTTAATTCTAAAGATGACGATCGGCACGACGATCATGAGCATGACCGCGCTTGCCAGACAATAGGGAAGGTTATAGCTCAAAGAACCGACCCAAGCGGCCATACTGCCCGAAGCGGCATCGCCCGGCCAAAAATAAGCACCGCTGATAAGGATCGCCAGCGTCCTTATGGCCATCGTGACAAAGATACCGACTTCAAGCTCAAGGACTGTGCGCTTTTTAAAGAAGATAGCAGCACAACCGACGATAGCCGAGGGGATAATGTAGTCAAGCAGATACTGGCCGATATTCAAAAATTCCGGATTCAGTCCCAAAAGCGGTGATACTAACCACCACAAAAGGCCGACGATCGCGTCTTTTTGCCAACCTAAGTGGAAAGAGCCGATCACTACCGGCAAAAGAGCGATGTTGATCGAACCGCCCTGGGGCATGTTTAAAAACGGCAACATCTCTTTGATGTAGTCAAGCACGATCGCCAAGGCGACATACATGGCGATATATACGAGATCTCTGGTTTCGAACTTTTTCATAAAAAAACACCTCATTTCTAATAAGGCGTAAGGAAACGGTACTCCCTACGCTAGTACGAACTAGATCAGGTCAAAGGGTATCTCTCAGCCAATTAAGGCACCCCTGTCCGCCGTTATTATATTATAATGAAGTCATGAAGGAAATACTCATCGCTCAAATTGACGAACTTTTTGATGACAATCTCATCGGTTCTTTAGCTAACACGGCCGCTGCCATCAAGATGCAGCTTGCCGATCTCAACTGGGTCGGTTTCTATTTTTACCATGAAGATGCCCTATGGCTCGGTCCCTTTTGCGGGAAGGTCGCCTGCAGCAAGCTGCCTTTGCAAAGAGGTGTTTGCGCCCACTCTTTTTTGGAAAAGAAAGTGACGGTCGTAAATGACGTATCGCGTTTTAAAGGTCATATCGCCTGTGATAGTGAAAGCCGCTCAGAGATCGTCTTGCCGCTTTTTGCAAAAGAAAAGATCATCGGCGTCCTCGATATCGATTCACCGCTGATCGATCGTTTTCAAGCTGATGATATTGCCCTTTTAGAAGAAATCGCAAAGCTGATCTCTAATCATCTTTCAGGACATCATCTAAAAGTTTCATGACGTCAAGACTTCTGGTCAACAGATGAAGATGCACTTTATAGGCATCTTTTTTCATGATGGCCCGCATGACTTTATACTCGTTTTCATAGGCGTCAGTATCGTCACTATAACTGTAGCTCTCACCGTTTTTCAAATGGACTTCATAGCTTTTGACAAGAGATGGCGAGCCGTTTATTTTGATATAGCCGTTTTCACCCTTAATCTGACCAAAGGATTCACAACACGCATCCTTGCCGCAGATACACTCGCAAATCATGCCCGGATAGCGCAAGTGGGCAATGCTTGAAGTATCGACACCATCGCGATAATTAGCCGTATATTTGACTGCTGATGGTTTGCCATAGAGATCATAGGCCAGATGCAAGACGTAGATGCCAAGATCGCGCATCGCTCCGCCACCCATCTTCGGATTGAAGATGTTGGGATTATTACCGGCTAAGAAATCGTCGTATTTGGAAGAATACTTGCTGAAATCAAAGATCGACATGTGGATGGGGCCGAGCTTTTTTACATCCTCGTTTAATTTTGCCAAAAGCGGCTGATAGAGGGTGGTTATCGTTTCAAACAGGTAAAGATGTCTGGAAACGGCGATATTTTTAAGTTCGAGAGCTTCGCCCTGATCCATCGTAAAGGGCTTTTCAAGAAAGACGCTCTTACCGTTTAAAAGCGCTTTTTTGGCATATTCATAATGCAGGGTATTCGGCAAGCCCACATAGACGACATCGATGTTTGGATCAGCCAAAAGCGCATCATAATCATCATAAGCACTTTCAAGATCGAACTGTGCTTTAAAACCTTCAGCTTTTTTTAGATCGCGCGACAAGATCGCTTGCAGTTTAAAACCGACGTTTCGCATCGCCGCAGCACTTTTAGTGGCAATCTTGCTGACACCTAAGATCGCTACTCTGATTTCATTCATACCTTTTCATCCTTTCTTTGTAGTATTTGACTCCTTCGATTACGGCGCTGTCGATGCGCAATAATCTGATCTTTCTATCATTGATCTCTTTTATATTTACAAGACCTTTTTCTTCAAGGCGTCTTCCGATGTCGATGAATCCGTCGTCACTGTCAAGGTCGATATCAAGATACTTCTGCCACTCAGAGAAGCCACCATTATCGATTGCAGCAGCGTTTATCATGACGCCTCTGACAGCACTTCGATACTCTGCAAGATGCAGTGAAGTCATATTGTCATAATCGACGCCGATCAAAAGACAATGAGCCTTGAGTTCAAACAATCGGCCCAAAGGTGAAGTATCGCCCAAAGAAAAGTCGAGGTCTTGATAATTGGTGAGCATCTTGGCATAGCGCCCATAGGCCACAAAGGCCAGACTAGGATGTCTTGAAAAGACGACACCCCGTCGGCGGCGGAAATTGTCAAGGATTGCACCCATGCCCCGCGTCTCACTGTTTAAAGGATCAAAGTGCGGATATGTATGTCGGTATTTAGCCATCGCAGCATGAGCCAGTGGTGGAGACATGAAGTTTGCCGGTTCGCTGTTATCGCCACACTGCATCGCCATGATCATTGTCCCGTTATAGCCAAGGGCCTCCAAAAGCGCATCGACCACCGTTTGGGCACCACCGATCACATAACCAAAAGTACTGAGGGCGCCATGTACCTCTAGGATCATGCCCTGCTTTATGCCGATATCCTTGAAGATCTTTACAAGATCGGCTTTACTGTAGGCATCAGTGATGACGTCTTTCATGAGCTAAAAGCGAGGAAGCGCAAGCAGCGATCGCACCGACGACATCATCGATAAAAGTATTGCAAGTTCCCTCTTTGGGATCGTTGAGGATACCGATGATCCCGGGCTTGACCTTGTCGATATAACCAAAACTGGTTATGGCAATTGGTCCGTAGTTAAAGGCCATGCCCAGTCCCATGAGTTCATCGACACCGAAAAGACCTTCATCTTTCATCATGGCCTCTTTTATCGCCTCGGATCGGAGGTTTCCCTCTTCCGCTAAGATATCGAGTTCCAAAGAAACGATCAGCGCGTTTTGGATATCCGGATCTTCCAAGACCGCATCGACGACTTCCAAGCAGCGCTTTTGCGTTATGTCATCGTCATAGCGCTTGTGCAAAAAGATCACACAGTCGGCAATACTTTCAAGGGAGACCTGTCTTTCTTCAAGCAAGGCGACGCATTCCCGATAGCGCTCACTTCGCATCTTCGATCTCCTTTAAAGCTTTGGCGATCAGGGCGCCGACGCGAGCGTTATTGTAGACAAGCTCGATATTGGCATCCAAAGACTCCCCACCGGTCAAATCTTTGACCTTTGCCAAAAGGTAAGGAGTCGTATCCTTGCCCTTGATACCTTCTTTTTTAGCGGCGCTCAGGGCTTCATCGATCGCTTTATTGATCGTCTTTTCATCGACGCTGTAAGCTTCAGGGATCGGATTGGTGATGAGAATACCGCCATCGAGTTTCAAGTCGCGTTTCATCTTGATGATCTTTGCAGCATCTTGAGCACTGTCAAGACGATAGTCTACTTTTAA
>CALUZL010000024.1 GCA_944325295.1 uncultured Erysipelotrichaceae bacterium
TGGCCTATGCTCCGGAGATAGCAGCAGCAATGTTGCAAAGACAACAGGCTTCAGCCATCATCGATGCCCGCAAGATGATCGTCGATGGCGCAGTCGGCATGGTCCAAATGGCCCTGAGTAAGCTCAAGGAAGACAATGTTATCGAGCTTGACGACGAACGCAAGGCGGCGATGGTTTCAAATCTTCTTGTCGTTCTTTGCGGCAATAAAGATGCTCAGCCCATCGTCAACTCAGGCAGTCTGTATTGATAAAAGACAATAAAAAACAGATACCCCTAAGGCTGTCCGGAAAACTCTATGAGGCGATAGCGGCATGGGCTGAAGATGATTTCCGCAGTATAAATGGTCAGATCGAGTATCTGTTGACAGAGTGTGTCAAACAAAGAAAAAAGAACGGCAAATACGTCGGAGAAGATATCGATAAACCTCTTGATATCGATATCTGAATGAGCAACTTTCTGAAGTGTTAAAATTCATTTGAGTCCTCATATACTTAATTTTCAAATTCATTCAAAGTATAAGGGGACTCTTTAATTTATATCAAAGATGATGGCGTTATGGTTTCAAGTGGCAAAGCGCGAAGGACGCTACTACTCGTGTTTCTTATAAGGATGGGTCATTTCTCATCTCAGATGAGTCAACTGTCGCTTTAATTCAATACAGAATTAGATATCCACGACCGATTAAATGAACTTATCAAAGACAAGGCAGTCGTATATATCAATCATCGTCTATCATCGTATAGGTTCTGTCATGAGATAGTTGTCTTCGATGATAATAATTTGGGACTCAGAAAGAGTTTTTAAAGACATGACTTAAAATAATGAGCTATGGGAAGCTCAGACTGGCTATTATCGCTAGTGTTAGATTCTCACATATCATATAATGAAGATAACGGAGGAAGACGATATGAAAAAGGCGATATGTATCATTGGACTACTTGTCTTGATCAGCGGATGCGCTGATAAGTCAAACAACACGATAGAAGTAACACCTGATGTAAGTGAGAATACAGAAACAAGCGCACCAGTGCTTATCCCATATGTCGAAAAAGAAGACGATGAAGAAGTCGGTAGCGCACTATCTTTAAACATTACTTCGACAGCCAATACTAACGAGACAAATGTTGAAGTAAGAGATGACAAGATCACTTTCACGACTTCAGATGGCGAAGATCTTGGTGATCTTACAGGCCTAAGTGGCATCACCGGACTGGCTTGGCATACAGATTGTGGTGGCAATGACTTCTTTATAGCTTTACACGAAGATGGCAAAGCCTCATATTTCAGGTTCTGGTATGGTCATTCTGAGGAGGGTGAAAAAGAAGCTCAATATCATATAAGCGATCTTTCTGATATCGAACTGGATGAGAAGATCATCGATATCTATGTCTATGATGATACTTCGCCATTTACTACATGTGGTGGTGACACGTTTTATTACATGTTAGAAAGTGGTGATATCGTAAATAGTATGGGCGAAAAAAGAAGTCAAGTACACCCGTATTATGGTTTCTTTGAATATGGAGAGCTCAATGAGTCTGAGCATTCAAGGATGGCAGTCTTATTCTTAGATGAAGAGAATGGCTCAAATATCAAGAGAGCTAAAGTTTTCTATCGCGATATGGCTTATGAAGATGAGGAGCTATTATCATACGATGGCGAGCCCATCATCGCTAAAAAGGGCGAAGCTTATCTTGATGATGATGTCCTGTATGTCATCGGTTCAGACGAAAAGCTTTATGTCTATGATCTTGTGAGTGATGAGTGCAGTGTCTATGACGCTTATGAGATTGAAGAATATGACATCGAAGGTGAAAGGCATCTGGGCCCTGACTACGTGGTCATCAATACTCTTGATCAAGAGTTCATCTTAGATGAAGTCTTAAAAGTCATCGTACACTAAAAAGGCAGCTTTACGGCTGCTCAGACTGTTGACAAATAGCTATCTTGTATAGATTTTCTATATGAGATAGCTGTTTTATTATTTAGCCGTTTGATAGAATGCGCCGATGAGTATGGTGACGGATTGATTTGGAGTGAAGACCATAAAGTTTGCATTAGGCGAGAATGGGTTATCACTGATACATCGACTAAATAGTTAATATTTACCCAGTTCTCTTCTTTTGAAAGGACAGGGTTTTTGCGCTTTAACGAAGACAGAAGCTACTTCAATAGATGGGAATATTCGACTATTAGATACTCTTATTCTTTTGCCATTTAAAAACGATCAAAGCTGAATTGCCTTACTATACTTTCATCAATTTAATAAGGGGCTATTTGATATAATTGTATTGGAGATATTAGTCATGAATAATACATCCTTACACTGTCACCACTATCCACGCTATGAATATAGACGTCATTATCGAATTGATCTTCTTATATCTTATAGTTCGTGAGATAAAAAAAGACCATTTTTTAGACAAATTTAAGTTGATTATAGGCACTAATACAAATCGGCACCATATTTAACTTCATGATTGTGATTGTTCAAAATATAAAAAAAGATACCTTTCGATATCTTATTTTTTACGACCGAACGTTGTTTTGCATATGGTTCTATTTCTATTACATAGAAGAAATAATAGCCACGAATGTAAGGAACGTTCGGATTTAACACATATGGTGCACCAGACAAGATTTGAACTTGCACGATTGCTCACACGCCCCTCAAGCGTGCGCGTCTACCAGTTCCGCCACTGGTGCGCAATGAATATTATGAAGATTTATCGTCGATTTGTCAATATATGTCAATATATCATTTTTGTCACTGTTTTTGGTGATGAGACAAGTGATGCATATCTTTATGTTATCGATTTAACACGGAAATAGATCCGGGCTTAATAAGAAAAAGATATAAGCGCTAAAGACTATGGGCAATGGGGGGGATCATCGTCTATTGGTCGAAATAAGGATCGACCAGGACCTGTGCCAAATGGTTGAGTGAAGAAACAGGACTTGCGGCAAGAAGTGTGAATGAAATCAAAGTGGCTGAGCTTTTAGGTTATGATCTGAACGTTTTCCGGTGCGATTTATGCCGACGGCCTGCGCCTTGAACTTTTGAAAAAGAACTATGAGCAGCTCAAAGACAAGAAACTGATCATCCTTGCGGTCCGGGTTTTTTACTGTTGGGAGGCCATCTTTGTTCATTTGAGGCAAGACGGTAACCATGGATTTAACCTCGATTTAACTTGTGCCATACTCACCATTTCTTTATTCTGAAATAAACAGGTCTTTACTATACTTCCACATTTTTTGTGAATTTTGATCTGACCCCAATCTCAACGCGGAGATCGCGTAACCTATATCAGGAGGTAAGCCTTGAGAAGAGATGACCCCTTGCTTAAAAGAGTTAAAGAGGCCAAGACAGATATTGCAATCGGCGATACGCTTATCCGTGATTATCTGCCCTTTATCAAAAGCGAGATCTACAAGTATACCCAAAGCTATGTCGACGAGAGCCAAGACGAGTTCAGCATCGGCATGATCGCCTTTCACGAGGCCGTCATGAGCTACGACGAAGAGCGTGGCAGTTTCCTTGGTTATGCTGCGGCCTGTATCCGCAACCGGCTCATCGATAATGACCGCAAGGAGACAAGGCACAAAGACCAGATCTCGCTCGATAAAAGGGATGAAGACGACAATGCGCTCGGTGATATCATCACTGATGGCAAGGACCATGCCAAAGATCACATGCACACCCTGGCGACCAAAGAAGAGATCGAAGAGCTTGGCCGGGTGCTCAAGGAATTTGGCGTCAGTTATCGCGATGTCACGGAAGCCTCGCCATCACAAAAGCGGACCCGGGAACTCATGCAGAAACTGATCGCCAAAGCGATGCGAAATAAGGATATCCTCGAAGATCTTCTCAAGACGAAGCGTTTGCCCATGAAGAAACTCGCTGGCGATAAAAACGAGCGCAAAGTCATTGACCGGCACCGCAAATATCTGGTGGCGATGTTGGTGATACTGACAAATGGCTATGAGATCATCCGCGGTCACCTTTGGCATGTCTATAAAGGGGGTGAAGAGCTATGAGATATCTCATCATCGAAGTCCATACCCTCTATGCCATCGCTTTAAGAGATGACGGAAGCTTCGTCTATGTCTATAACGAACACTTTGAAGTAGGCATGATGACTGATTTGGCAAAGGAGATAGAGTTAAAGCGAAAAGAGAAAGAGAGACGGCCCTTTAGGCTTTTGGCACCATTAATAAGTGTCATGGTCCTGATCATGGTCACGGTCGGCCTCAATATCTTACTTTCAGATCCGCTCATCGGTAGTATCTACCTTGACATCAATCCAAGTGTCAGGATCGATGTCGCTCGCTCTGATACCGTAAAGGCCTTAGAAGGCCTCAATGCCGATGGTAAAGAACTCATCAGCGATTACATATATGAAGGCAAAGGTGTCGATCTAGTTCTCGATGAGCTGATCGACAAAGCCGTAAGTGAAGGCTATCTCTATAATGGTGGTAAGATCGCGATCGATATCGATGGTGACAGCGCCTTTGCGAAAGATGTCCGCTCAGGCTTAGATGACAATATCACCTACCTCAAAGAAGATCTGGGTGTAACGGTCACGATCGTAAGCGTAAACGACCGAGAAGTCATCATCCCGCCCATCCCCATCGCACCTAAGCCAAGCTATGAAAGCAAAGACTACGGACCGACGCCCACTCCGATCGTTCCACCTGTCGTCACCGACAGCCCTAACGAACCAGATGACAGTGTCTATGAGCCAGATGATAGTGATCATGATTCCAGATATGAAGAAAATGATTCAAATTATGACGATTGACCCCGAAAAGGGATAACAGGATTGCGTAGGCTATAGACGTAAAAAGAAAAAGGAGAATCAAAACATGAAAAAGACATTATTCAAGACTTTAGTTATCGCGATCATCGCCTTGATGCTTACGGCGTGCAATGCTGCTCCAAGCGAGAGTGCTACGACCATAAACGACGGTGGCACCCTCATCCTCAGCGTCAACCCCGAGATAAAGATCTGCTATGATGAAAATGGGCTTGTCGAAGCGGTCGAAGGCGTCAACGATGACGGCAAGAAGATCGTCGAAGACTTCAGCGACTACATTGGCAAAGAAGCCCGGACCGTAGTTAGTGAGCTCGTTACCAAGATTGGGGCTGCCGGCTACTTCGTTGAAGAGGTCGAAGGAGAACGCAAACAGGTCATCATCGAGATCGAGAAGGGCTCAGCCATACCCTATGACGGCTTTATCGATGAAGTAGTAAACGATGTCAAGAAAGCGACTGACACCAACCGCTGGTATAGCCCAATCGATGTCAGAAATGAGACTGATTATGGCTACACTCACTATATTGACACCGATTACGGTGATGGCAACGACAGTATCACCGATTATCATGACACGGATTACGGACCGGACAACGACGGTGTGACCGATTATCATGACACGGACTACGGCTATCACAACGACAGTATCACGGATTATGATCAAAACAGAGTCGATGACACCGACTACGGTCCTTATAGTGATGGGGTTACGGATTATGCCGACACGGACTACGGCCCAACAAACGACGGTGTGACCGACTATGGCTATACCAATTACGGTGATGGCGGTGATAGTGGTTATGATGCTTCATCTGACTACAGCGGTTCCGATTATGGAAACAGCGACTACGATTAAAATACCAACAAGACATGAATACAAGCACCGGATCAGCCAATTGGAAGCTCTGGTGCTTTCAAGGCGTCTTGGCAAAGTCTTAAGACATGACGCCAATGTCGGGACTGACGGCCGCTATCTTGTCACCAGTCTTTACTTCGATTCGCCTTTCGATGAGGCTATGCAGGCCAAGATCGCCGGCATCTCCTACCGTGAGAAGTTTCGCATCCGCTACTATGGTCAAAAGGCGGGCTTCATCAAGCTTGAGAAGAAGTATAAAAAGCGCGATCTCGGGGCCAAAGATAGCGTGCGCCTTGAAGCCTTCGATGTCCAAAGGATCATCGCAGGAGACTTCACTTTTTTAAAGGAGTCCAAAGAAATGCTCAAGCGGGAATTCTATCTGCATCTTGTCGCTGGTTATCGGCCCAAGGTCATCATCCGCTATGAGCGAGAAGCTTTCACTTATCCACATGGCAATGTTCGGATCACCATCGATACCAAGATCAGTAGCTCCTTTGACACCAAGAACTTCTTAGGTGATGCCCGTTTCTATATGATCGAAGCTGATCCGATCTTAGAAGTCAAATACGATCGCTTTCTTCCGGATAATATCCGCTTGCTTGTAAATATCAATCAAAAAAGTATTGCTTATTCCAAATACGTAAAGGGGAGGACATCATGACATTTCAAGACATCTTTAGATCATCGTTCATCGAATCGCTTGGATCCTTGACACTTTTAGACATGGTCATCGCCCTTGTCTTGGCTCTCCTTTTGGGGATCTTCATCTTTTTCATTTACCGCAGGTGTTATAGCGGCGTGATGTATTCGGCGAGCTTTGGGATCTCGCTCATCGCCCTTTGCATGATTACGGTGATGTTGATAATGACGGTCGTCTCGAATGTCGTCTTGTCGCTCGGCATGGTCGGTGCGCTCTCGATCGTCCGCTTTAGGGCAGCGATCAAAGAGCCTTTGGACATCGTCTTTCTCTTTTGGGCGATCGCGGTTGGCATCGTCTTGGCCTCCGGTCTTTTGCCTCTAGCGGTCCTAGGTTCGCTTTTCATCGGTCTTGTCCTCATCTTTTTAGCGAGGTCAAAGACCATCGATCGTCCCTATCTTCTCATTGTCGAACTGAACGATGACGAAAAAGAGATTGCGATAGCCGCAAAGATCAAGGCTAATACGAAGCGCATGGCGCTCAAGACCAAGACCCACACCAAAGATGGCATCGAGCTCGATTATGAGGTCAGGCTAAAGGATGAGGACACCACCTTTATCAATACGCTGATCAAAGATGAGGCCATAGCTCATATCGCTCTAGTCTCATATAACGGTGATTACCTAGGCTAATATGATACGCTCACGAAACTTCGAGAAACTGGCGATCGTAGCCATCATCCTGGCCATCCTCATCGTCTTTGTCTTCTATCGGCTCGACTTCATAAAGGGCGAGTACACTGAGCCACTTTACAGCGAAAAGCTCTTTGATGATTCCTATGTGCACAATATCGATATCGATATCGAAGACATCGCTTCGATCCTGAAGGATGGAAAAGAAGAGTATCGCCTCGCCGATGTGACGATCGACGGGGAGAGATTCGAAGATGTCGGTTTCCGCATCAAGGGCAACAATTCTCGCCGCCTGATAGCGGAATATGGCCTGATACGCTATAGCTTCAAACTCGAATTCGATCACTATGTCCTCAATGATTACTATGGCCTCGATAAGCTTTCCCTCGATGCCTCTTTTCAGGACAACAGCTACCTTAAGACCTATCTTGCCTATGACATGATGGCGCACATGGGGATAAAGACGCCGCTTTTAAGCTTTACGGAGCTCAGTTTCAACGGGGCTTATTTCGGGATGTATCTGGCGATCGAAGAGATGGAAGAAGCTTTTTTAGATCGAAACTTCGGAAGAGAGCATGGCGTTCTTTATAAACCTGACTATCGCTATATGAGCGACGACAATACCGATCTGTATCTGGGCTATATCGATGACGATATTGCCAGTTACCCCAATATCTTCGATCATGCCAAGGTAAAAGTCGATGACGCAGACAAAAGAAGGGTCATCGAAGCTCTCAAAGCACTGGCTGAGGGGGATGACCTCGCTTCATATATCGATATTCTGGAAGTCATCGATTATTTCGTCATCTCGGTCTTTGTGATGAACTGGGATTCCTATATCGGCCATACCGGCCACAATTACTATCTCTATGAAGAAGATGGAAAGATCGCCATCTTGCCCTGGGACTACAACCTGGCTTTCGGGACCTATGCCTTGGGGATGGGCGAGCCGATAAGAGATACGAACATCATCGTCAACTGGCCTATTGATACGCCCTGTGTTGGTGAGGTGATGTTGAGAAGACCACTGTATCATGAACTGATGAAGGTCTATATCGCCGATTATCATGATCGTTTTGCCTATTTTTTGAACTCTTACTTTGGCTCAGGCAAATACCAAAAGACCTTCATCGAAGCTGCGAAGTTGATAGAGCCTTATGTGAAAGGCGATCCTTCGGCCTTTGTAAGTTATGAAGATCATCTTTTGGCTCTAAAGACACTCGATGAACTGATCACGGCCCGAGTCATTAGCATCGCAGGGCAGCTGAATGGCGAATATCCGATCAAGCTAAAAGACTATGATCACATAGGTGTCGATGTCAGTGATGTCGCGATCAGCGATCTTGGCGACTTCGAAGATCTGAGAAAAGCAAAGGCACATCACGATGAGCTCCTCAGGCGCTTAGAGGGTGATGGCATTGATTTTTAAAAAGGCGCTCGTTATAATTACGGGGTATGGATTTTAGGAAGATTATAAACGTTGCGGTCATCGCCCATGTCGATGCCGGTAAAAGTACGTTGGTCGATGCCTTTTTAAAACAGTCACACGTCTTCTCCGATCATGAAGAAGTAGTCGATTGTGTGATGGATTCTAACGATTTGGAAAGGGAAAGAGGTATTACAATCTATTCGAAGAATTGCAGCGTCAATTATTTGGATTACAAGATAAATATCGTAGATACACCGGGGCATGCTGATTTTTCAAGCGAAGTCGAACGTATCATCAAAACAGTCGATACGGTGATCTTGCTTGTGGATTCAAGCGAAGGACCGATGCCACAGACGCGTTATGTTTTAAAGAAGTCTTTGGAGGCAGATCTCAAACCGATCTTACTCATAAACAAGATCGACAAAAAAGATCAGCGCGCAAGCGAAGTCGTCGATGAGGTCTATGATCTGTTTTTGGAACTTGGAGCAACGGATGAGCAACTCGATTTCCCGATCCTATACGGCGTTGCTAAGGAGGGCATCGTTCGCTATGAGAGCGATGATACCAATGATGATATCGTGCCGCTTTTTGAAACGATCATTAAAAGGACGGCTTATTATCCAAACCTTTTAGATAAAGAATTAAAGATGCAGGTAAGTGCCCTAGCTTATGATGACTACATCGGCAGGATCGGTATCGGTCGGGTCTATAGCGGCAGTATCAGGGCTAATGAAAACATCACGGTCTGCAATCAAAACGGGCGCAATGAAAATGCCAAGATCGCCAATCTTTACAATTATCAGGGCTTAAATCGCGTCGCGATAAAAGAGGCACAGTGTGGTGATATCGTCCTTATCAGCGGTATTTCCGATATCGAGATTGGGGATACGATTTGTGAGCTTGGAAAAGGTGATCCTTTAGAGCAGATTGCTATCGAAGAGCCGACACTTTCGATGAATTTCATGGTCAATACTTCACCATTTCAAGGCCAAAGCGGTAAGTATGTGACTTCGCGAAATATCAAAGAGCGTCTTGAGAGAGAGCTTGAAGTTAATGTCGGACTTAAAGTTGAGGCGACTGAATCGACAGATACGTTTAAAGTCAGCGGCAGGGGTGAACTCCACCTTTCGATCCTGCTTGAAAATATGCGCCGGGAAGGCTATGAAGTCGCTGTCAGCAAGCCAGAGGTCATCCTGAAGACCGATGCTGAGGGGAAGACGCTGGAGCCGATCGAAGAAGTCGTCTGCAGTGTTCCTGAGATCTATAGCGGCTCAGTAATAAACAAACTCAATCTGCGAAAAGGTCAAATGATCGATATTCAAGATGAGGGCTCCTATTCCCGGATCATCTATCATGTGCCGACCCGAGGCTTACTTGGCTATCGCAGTGAATTCATCAACGATACCAAGGGCGAGGGTGTCATGGTCAGACGCTTTCTTGACTACGAACCTTACCGAGGAGAGATAGCCCAAAGGCAAAACGGTGTTTTGATATCCTGTGAAAGCGGTAAGGCGATGACCTATGCCCTTTGGAATATCCAAGAGCGCGGACAGCTCTTTATCGGCCCGCAGACCGAGGTCTATGAGGGAATGATCATCGGTATGGCTGCCAAGAATATGGATATGGTCGTCAACCCCATCAAAAATAAAAAGATGACGGCTGTAAGGTCGACAGGAAACGATGAAGCGATGAAGCTTGTGCCGCCTAAAGTCTTGAGCTTGGAAGAGGCTTTGGAGTTTATCAATGACGATGAACTGGTGGAGATCACACCCGATGCGATCAGGCTCAGAAAGAAATACTTGACGGAGATCGATCGGCGTCGCCATTTTCGGGAAGTTAAAAAAGAAGAAAATAATTAGCACTCATATTGACAGAGTGCTATTTTTTGTTATAATACATGTCGAGAAGAAAGGAGTGAGAGTTTATGATAAAACCTCTCTACAACAACGTTTTACTAAAAAAGGAAAAAATGGTAAATACCACTTCCAGCGGTATTATTTTAAGTCAGAAAGAAAAGAATGAAGATTACGCATTAGTCGTAGCTGTCGGTACCGGCAAGATCGTCGATGGCAAAAAGGAAGAGATTCCATTAAAAGTCAACGATAAAGTAATGTATAAAAAGTACAGTGGTACGGATGTCAAATACGAAGAAGAAGAATATATCCTGATCGATGCCGAAGATATTTTGGCAATAGTAGAATAGAGGTGTGATTTATGGCAAAAGAATTGAAATTCGGAAAAGATGCAAGAGCAGCGATGCTCAGAGGAGTTGATGAATTGGCCGATGCGGTCAAGGTCACATTGGGACCAAAAGGCCGAAATGTCGTTTTAGATAAGAGCTACGGCTCACCGCTCATCACCAATGATGGCGTGACGATCGCCAAAGAAGTAGAGCTCAAGGATCCCTTTGAAAACATGGGGGCAAAGCTCGTTTACGAGGTCGCAAACAAGACCAATGACGTCGCCGGTGACGGTACGACGACAGCGACTTTGTTGGCTCAATCGATGATCCACAGAGGTGTCGAACTAGTCGATAAAGGTACAAATCCGGTCCTTTTAAGAGAAGGCATCGATATCGCCGCCAAAAAGGTTGCTGAATGCCTTTTGAAAAAGGCACACAAGATCGAGACAAACGATGATATCGCTTCGGTTGCCAGTGTTTCATCGGGTAGCGATGAGGTCGGAAAGATCATTGCTCAAGCTATGGAAAAGGTGGGTAAAAACGGTGTGATCAACGTCGATGAATCCAAGGGCTTTGATACTTCACTTGAGGTTACTGAAGGACTTCGCTATGACAAAGGTTATATTTCACCATACATGGTCTCTGACCGTGAAAAGATGACTGTCGAGATGGAAAAACCGCTGATCCTTGTAACTGATCAAAAGGTTTCGACGATCCAGGACATCTTGCCGACACTTGAAAAGATCGTCCAGATGAATAAACCATTTTTGATCATTGCCGATGATATCGAAAACGAAGTCGTATCGACGCTCATTGTCAATAAGCTCAGAGGAACGTTCAATGTCGTCGCGACAAAGGCTCCGGGCTTTGGCGACAACCAAAAAGAAATGCTCCAGGATATCGCAGTCTTGACCGGCGCTAAGTTTGTATCCAAGGATCTCGGTATGGAGCTCAAAGATGTAGTGATCGAGGATCTGGGCTCATGTAACAAGCTGATCGTCGAAAAGGATCATACGACGATCATCGAAGGAAGCGGCGATAAAGAAGAATTCAAACAGCGTATAAAAGAGATCGAAGCCAAGATCAAAGCAACTGATTCCGAATATGACAAAAAGCAACTTCACGAACGCTTGGCAAAACTCACAAACGGTATCGCTGTCGTCAAGGTCGGTGCAACAACGGAAAGTGAGCTCAAGGAGCGCAAATTGCGCATCGAAGACGCCCTTAACGCGACAAAGGCGGCGATCGAAGAGGGTATGGTCATCGGTGGCGGCGCTTGTTTAGCAGAGATCTATCGCGAACTCAAACCGGAACTCACTGATGCCAACGGCGATGTCTCCAAAGGTATAAGGATCGTCTTGGATTCTCTGGTCGAACCACTGTTACAGATCGCTGAAAATGCCGGCTATAACGGTCGCGACATCGTCGATCAGCAACTTAAAGCAGAGGTCAATGTCGGTTTCGATGCCAAAAATGGTACTTGGGGCGATATGTTTAAAGCCGGTATCGTCGATCCTTGTAAGGTCACAAGATCGGCCGTACTCAATGCTGCCAGCATTTCCGGTCTCTTCATCACTACGGAAGCAGCCGTCGGTGAGATCAAAGAACCGGAAAGCGCACCTAACCCAGGCATGGGCGGTATGTATTAAAAAATAAGGAATTTCACGAAACTGACACATAATTTTAGTTAAATTAAGGTGCTAGTAGTTGATTTCTTTGTTCAAATATGAAGACTTGGATTATTCCAAGTTTTTATATAGTCATTTTATTCGGAAACGGATATAATCTTTATGAAAACGGAGACGTGATATGGTCAGTACAACCCTTCAGAGATTTAAGAGAGATGAATTATCTGATATCGTCCAATTTATAATCGCTAATCTTACGAGCAATATCGATGTCTTTTATGAACTCGATGTCTTAAAAAGACCGCCGTTACCTACAGAGGTCAAAAAACTCTATCGAGACGCAAAGTACACACCGCTTTTGAAAAAGAAGGACCATGAGTGTATAAATAAGGTCTTAAGGAGCAATGGCACTTTAAAGAAACGCGAATTGTTGGCGATCGTTGATCATGTGATGACGACGCGCTATCTTTTAGAAGCTTTCTGTATTGCTTATGTCGGCGATGACGAGAGTTTGGGATCTTTTTGCGCAATGATCGGATATAGTGAAAATTATAAACGTCTTTTAAAAGACTTTGTCTACCTTAAAAGGCGAAAACACGTCCACCGTATGGCGGCTTACGCCAAGGCAGCCGTTAACCTTTACGGGGTCGTCAGAGTCGATGAAGTGTTCAACATCATAAAATATTTTGAGGGTACGGATAAAAGCGATGATGGATATAAAAGGGAAAAAGGCAGTTATCGCTTCACGGTCATGGCTGATCCGAAAAACTTCAATGTGATCATGCTTTATGCTTACCTTGAAGGTCTTGCCGGCAATATACCGCTAACGATCGACGGTTTACTTTTGGCGGGTGTCTTTGGGCGTGAATAT
>CALUZL010000025.1 GCA_944325295.1 uncultured Erysipelotrichaceae bacterium
AGAAAGATCGTTGTATTATTTGTTGCAGCGTTGCTTGTATTGACAAGCGGTTGTACGAAAAGTGATGTCAAGGAGGTCGTTTCCAATGAGGATTTTGACCTTTTTTGTGATCGTTTGATCCAGGAGCTTATCGGTTTAGACAATCCCAATTTCAATCAGCTGATCATTTATCCCCAAGATCTGGGCTATTCAAAAGAAAAGATCGTCTGGCCAAAATACGGCTTAGAGGAAGGATTGGCATTCAACGATAAATGTGACAAAGCCTACACAGAACTTTTGACCTATGATAGTGAGAAGCTGAGTATCGATCAAAAAGAGACTTACGATGTCCTAAGTTCCGTTTTAAAGCCGACATCATCAGAGTATGTCGAGGCTTTTTATTACTTAGCCAACAATCCTTTAGGTACCTACAGCGGGATCCTTGGCGATATTCCCTTACAGTTTTATTATTTTAACCTGAACGATCAGATGGATGTCACCAACTATATCGGGCTTATGGAGACCCTGAACGATCTGGCCTTGAACCTTTTGGATTACGAAAAGGAAAGACAACAAAAGGGTTATGGCATGACGCCTGAGGAAGTAGCGATGACGATCGACGATCTTGAAAGGACGCTTGAAGCTGCCGATTATTCATTTGTCGTCGACAGTTTTAAAGAGAGGATCGCTGACAGTGACCTTGAAGAGATAACACAAAAAGCGTACGTGACCCAAGTCGAAGCAGATATGCAAGAGGCTCTGTCTGACTTTTATGAAACGATCTATGAAGGACTTGAAACGCTTGATATCAAACAAGAATCAGACGTCAGTCTCTATGATCTCAAGTATGGACGTGAATATTATGCCGAGCTTGTAAAGAGTTATACCGGACTTTCGATCAGCGAATACGAAGACTATCTAAGTGAGCTCATCGTCAAACAAGCAGAGGATTTTATCGCTATCTATGATGAAGATATCGATTATTTCACACCGATCTATGACAGTCTTGATCCTAATACTGTCTTAGCATACTTAAAAGAGGTCATAGAGGCCGACTTCCCGCCGATAGGTGAGGTCGACTATCAAATCATTTCGGCCCCGCAAGCTCTCGTATCGCTTTTGGGATCGACAGTCGCCTTCTATGTCGTAGCTCCGGTTGACAAAGCCGACCAAAGACAAGAGATGACCTTGGTGGGCGATTATACAGATTCTGCTTTTTTGACGCTCGCTCATGAAGGCTTCCCCGGCCATCTCTACCAGCACGTCTTTGACAACACCAATAACGACACGCCCTACATCATAAGTTTTCTGGATCTTGCCGGGTATACCGAGGGCTATGCCAATTATGTTGAACGCTATTGTGTCAAATACGCCCAAAATCCGTCTTTGGCAAGACTCAATGAACTGGCGAATTCTTATTCGACACTGGTCTTATTGATGTGTGATCTGAACATGCACTACTATGGTGAAGACACCTCTTCTCTGATCGCCGATCTCATCGGTGTAGCTGAGGACAGTGCCATCATTTCCCCGGTCATCAAACAGTTGCAGTTTGCTCCCGGTCTCTTTATCCCTTACTATGGAAGCGGTTTTCTCTTCGATGACCTGAGAGATGAGCTTGAAGAGACGATCGGCTATGAAGTGAGCGACCTTGAGTTTCATGAGGCGATCTTATCCCATGGGCCGATGCCGCTTGAAGTTTTAAAGGATTATGTGATCAATGATTTTATAGAGAGTTAAGTATAAATACTTGACAGGTCATGATATTTACCTTATTATTACGTAGTCAAAAAAGGAGGTAATGCAAATGGCAGTTAAACTTAGATGCTTACGAATGGGCGCTAAGAAAGCACCGTTTTATCGTATAGTTGCAGCAGATTCACGCAGTCCGCGCGATGGCCGTAATATCGAAGTCGTAGGTACATACAATCCGACTAAAAATCCGGCTATTGTCAATATCGATGAAGAGAAGGCTTTAAAATGGCTTAACAACGGCGCTATTCCTTCCGATACCGTAAAAAGTATCTTTAAAAAAGAAGGTATCTTAGCTAAATATCTTGAAGGAAAGAAATAGTCATGGATAATATCGAAGAAGTATTACTGAACTTAGTCAGACCTTTGTGCAGTGATTCTGAAGGTGTCATGGTCAAAAGGATGCAAAGCATGAGTGATGATGAGATCATCTTGTACGTTTATGCTCCAAGCTCTGATCTGGCGCGTCTGATCGGAAAGAAAGGTGTGATGGCACAATCGCTCAGAGTGATGATGCAGGCCCTTTGTGCACACAAAAAGCTAACGATCCAATTCGAGGCTATTTGAGGATGTCTGAGACATCCTTTTATTTTAAGGTGTAAACATGGATTATATATACATAGGTAAAATATTGGGGACTATCGGTCTTAAAGGTGAACTCAAAGTCCGAATCGATACGGATTTTATCAAGGAGCGCTATAAAGCTGGAAGTGTGGTCTATCTTTTGAAGGATGGCGATTATTTACCCTTTACGATAGCTCATTATCGTCTTTACAAAAACATGCTGGCCGTTACCTTCAAAGACCATGAAGACATCAATAAAGTTGAAAACCTAAACGGGCTTGCTATCTATAAGAGCACAAAAGATATCGAACCTTTAAAGGACGGCTATTATTTTCATGAGCTGGTCGGCCTTGACGTCTTTGTCGCCGGTGAAAAAAAAGGCGTAGTCAAAAAGGTCGAAGCAGGTGTCGCCAATAACTATCTGCGCGTCGAAAACGGTGATCGTGAAGTCCTTGTCCCTTTTATCGACAAGTTCATCAT
This sequence comes from uncultured Erysipelotrichaceae bacterium, assembly GCA_944325295.1. Classification (GTDB taxonomy): domain Bacteria; phylum Bacillota_I; class Bacilli_A; order Erysipelotrichales; family Erysipelotrichaceae; genus JAHHTG01. Next base: position 2,776 of record CALUZL010000025.1, read on the forward strand.
AAGTGTCGATTTGGATGAAAGAAGGATCGATGTGATCAAGCTTGAGGGCCTTCTATGAAGATCACGATCTTGACCCTTTTTCCCAAGATGTTTACCGGTTTTTTGGAAACATCGGTCATCAAAAGAGCTCTGGCTTTGGAACTCGTTAAGATCGATATCGTCGATATTCGCGACTATGCGACAAATAAGTTTCGTCATGTCGATGATACGCCTTATGGCGGCGGAGCCGGGATGCTTTTGCAGATCGAACCGATCGACAGAGCGCTTTTGGCAAACAGATCGAAGGACTCTTACGTTCTTTTGACATCGCCTAAAGCCAAGCCCTATGATCAAGCCAAGGCCCGAGAGCTTGCCAAAAAAGATGACATCGTCATAATTTGCGGTCACTATGAAGGCATCGATGCGCGAGTCGAGCATTTGGTCGATGAGAAGATATCGATCGGCGACTATGTGCTGACCGGCGGAGAATTAGCCTCAATGGTCATTGCAGATTCGGTCATCAGATTAAAAAACGAGGTCATAAATCCCGATTCTTTGGCTTTTGAGTCCTATGACGATGACCTCTTAGAGTATCCGCAATACACAAAACCTTATGATTACAAGGGCTTTAAAGTTCCGGATATCCTTTTGAGCGGTGATCACAAAAAGATCGAACACTATCGCAAGAAGATGTCGCTTCTCGACACGCTTCGCTTTAGACCCGATCTCATCAAAAGACATCGCTTTACAAGAGAACAGAAGGAATTGCTCTTGGAGATACTAGACGACCTCAAGAGTGGAAATATTAAGGTTGATTAAGTTTTGCAATTGTGTTAAATTATTAAAGCTTAGGCATTAGTGTTCCGCTTTGAGGTATTCATATGAGCACTGATTGATTATATGAAGGAGAGATTATGAATTTAAGATTAGTAGAAGAGATCACAAGATCACAAATGAAGGACAATCGTCCTGAGATCCGTCCGGGCTACTTGGTCAGAGTTGACGTCAGGATCCAAGAAGGTAATAAATCACGTATTCAGGCTTTTGAAGGAACCGTAATTCGGGTTCAGGGCAGCGGTATCGGTGAGACGTTCACAGTTCGTAAGGTTTCATCAGGTGTCGGTGTCGAAAGAACATTCCCGATCCATTCACCACTTGTTGAAAATGTTGCGGTCATCCGTAAAGGTAAAGTCAGAAGAGCTCGTCTGTACTATTTGCGTGGACGTAAAGGTAAGGCTGCAAGACTTAAAGAAGTACGTTAATAAAGGTCGCCTCAGCGGCCTTTTTTCTTAAAGGAGTCAAAATGGAAGAGAATAGACCTCAGAACACCAAAAAAGATGTGAACACCGATTTTCTGTTCGATCTTTTAAAGAATATCCTGATCAGTTTGATATTGATCGTTTTCATCATCAATTTTATCGCTATCCCTGTCAAAGTTGACGGCAGTTCGATGTACCCGAACCTTAAAAACGGCGACTTCGGTTTCAGCGGTATTTTTACCAAATGGTTTGGGATCGAGCGTTTTGATGTGGTCGTCATCGATTCAAGTAAACTGGAAAACCGGTTAGTCAAAAGAGTCATCGGCTTACCGAACGAAACGGTCGAATTTAAAGACAATGTCCTCTACATCGACGGTGTCGTGGTCGATGAACCGTTTTTAAATGATGATGTCTTCACGGAAGATCTGAAGGTCGTCTTGGGTGAAAATGAGTACTTTATGATGGGCGACAACCGCGAAGTCAGCCGGGATTCGCGCTACTATGGTCCGTTTAGTGCCGAAGACATCATGGCAAAAGGCGTCTTGACACTGTGGCCGTTTTCGAGCATCGGTATCGATTGATGAGATGTAAATGGGCCGATCCTAAAGATAACTTATATATCGAATATCATGACAAAGAGTGGGGAAGACCCACTTTTAATGATCGTTATCTCTTAGAGATGCTGATACTTGAAAGTTTTCAAGCCGGACTTTCCTGGAAGACCGTCTTGCACAAAAGAGCGGCTTTTAAAAAGGCCTATGATGATTTTGAGATTGACAGGATCTGTGCTTATGACGATCAAAAGGTCAAAGAGCTTTTAAGTGATAAAGGTTTGATCAAAAGTAAAGCCAAGATCGAAGCTTCGATCACAAATGCTCGCATATTCAAAAGTATCGTCAGGGAGTTTGGGTCGTTTTATACCTATCTTCGATCATTCACAAAGGGATTTATCATCTATGAAAACGATAAGACGTCATCGCCGCTTTCTAAAGCGCTGGCCAAAGATCTTAAAAGGCGAGGCATGCGCTATGCTGGTGAGGTTACGATCTATGCCTACCTTTGTGCAGTCGGCATCATAAACGCTCATGAAAAGGATTGCTTTCTCTATTGCGACATTGAGCTTTATGAACCTCAGCTTGAACATCGGGATAAAAAGAGCTCAAGACCGGAGCTTATCTTTGATGAACTTTTAGGCGCCGATCGTGAAAAAAAGACAGATCTTATGCTTACTTTTGATGGCAGTCTTAAAAGTCACTTTGAAGACCAAAAGGAGCAGGACATGTATGAAGCCTATATCTATGAGCGCCAAAAGAAGTGTTTTCTTGGAAAAGTGAGTTATCGATATTGTAAAGAAAAAGATCTATATGGGTGTGAGATCCTCATCGATGATAGGTATCTTAATTGCGATTACTTTAAAAAGGCGATGTATCTTTTGTTTAAAAGAGCTAAAAGCCAGGGTATAAAGGTACTTTACAGCAAGATCGAAGCGGGATGTGAAAACAAGCTTAAAGCTTTTGAAAGTGTCGGCTTTGTGATCACATGCGACAAGGCGATCAAAAAGGATGTGTGCGGGGTTATCTTAATGGTCGAATTATAGTAAAATAGCGAAAACAGGTATGACCGTTTCAATGATGTTTGTTGAAAAAATGAAAGGTGAGAGTAAAGATGAATAGTGACAATCGGCAAAACGCGCCAAATATAAACTGGTTCCCCGGACATATGGAAAAAGCCCGTCGGCAAATGGAGGCTAATCTGAAGCTTGTCGACATTGTCATTGAACTGCGCGACAGTCGGGTTCCTTTAAGCAGCGCCAATCCGATGTTAAAGACGCTTATAGCCAATAAGCCACACCTTTTGATCCTGACAAAAAAAGACATGGCTGACCCAAAAGTCTTGAAAGATTGGCTTGAATGGTTTAAAAGAAACGGCATCTTTGCGCTGGCTGTCGATGCCAGTCATGATAATCTTAAAAAACTGATCGTCGAGAAAGTCAAAGAGATCTTAAAAGACAAGATCGAAAGAGCCAAGGCCAAAGGAATCCGCAAAAAAGTCATGCGGGCCATGGTTTGTGGGATACCTAATGTCGGTAAATCGACCCTGATAAACAATATCGTCAAAAAAAGAGTAGCTAAAGTCGAAAACAGACCGGGAGTCACTAAGAGTCTGAGTTGGATCAGATTGAATGAAGATCTTGAACTCTTGGATACTCCGGGCGTCCTGTGGCCTAAATTTCAAGATCAGGATGCGGCCAGAAAACTGGTCTTGATCGGTTCGATCAAAGATGAGGTCATCGATAAAGAAGACATAATCAATTTTGCCCTGGATTATTTTCGCGCAAGCTATCCGGAAATATTTAAAGAGCGCTATCGCCTGACGACATTTTCCGATGACAATGCCAAAGTCCTCGAAGATGTAGCGAGGTCGTTGCAGTTTGTGGGAAGCGGTGGTGAGCTCGATATTTTGCGGGTGCAAAATTTCATCTTGGCCGATATCCGCAACGATCGGCTTAAGGGCGTTAGTTTTGAGGTGCCGTGTGAATAAGACCGAAGATATCTATGAGCGTCTCTATTATCCGCAAAATAAGCTCATCATGGGGATCGATGAAGCCGGAAGAGGACCGATATGCGGACCGCTTTGTGTGGCTTGTTGTGTATTGCCGATCGGGTATACAAACGATGAGATCTATGACTCTAAAAAGTTAAGTCCCAAAAAACGCGAAGAGCTCTATACCGTGATCATCGAAACAGCTGTGTTTTATAAGGTAAAAGTCATCGCGCCAAAGATCATCGACAAGATGAACATCTATCGCGCGACAAAGTGGGGCATGGAGCAGTTGGCTGCAAGTTTTAAGTGCGATCTCATCCTCTCTGATGCCATAGCGCTTGATACCGATTGTGAAAATATCGCTCTCATAAAGGGTGACAGTCGAAGTATCAATATAGCTGCGGCCAGCATCTTGGCAAAGGTGGTGCGTGATCACATCATGAAAGGGTATGATCGCATGTATCCCGAGTATGGCTATGGCACACATCAGGGCTACTATACCAAAAAGCATAAGGAAGCATTGCAGAGATACGGAGTGAAAGATTTTTATCGGTTTTCTTTTGAACCGTCTGCTAAATATAAAAAACAATAAGGAATCCGCCTGTTTTAAGCCTTAGAAGATGTGATGGAGCAAAGAGATAAACTTATCGCTTATGCGCTTCGCTATGGTGGTAACTACAAAGACATCTACAGGGCTGTCAAAAAGGATGAAGCCGTCGATATAACTATCGGCGACATAAAGGCTTTGACGATCTTGGATGCCGAATATCCAAAAGTCTTTTTTGATCTGGCACTGCCACCGTTAGTACTGTTTTATAAGGGGGACATCAAGCTTTTAGAAGATGAAGGGGTAGCGGTTGTCGGCTCAAGGGCGATCTGTGATTATGCCAAGCGGGCCACATGCGATCTCGTGTGTAAACTCAAGGAGGAATATACGATCATCTCCGGTCTTGCCAAAGGCGTCGATCGTCAAGCACACCTGAGCGCTCTTGATCGAAAGACGATCGGCATTATCGGGTGCGGTATCGATTATGTATACCCCAAGGAGAACGACGATCTGTTTAAAGCTATGGCCAAAAACCAGCTGATTCTTTCCGAATACCCTCTAAAGACAGCGCCATATGCCAAAAACTTTCCTTTTCGAAACCGTTTGATAGCTGCTTTGGCAAAGAAGGTTTACGTGATGCAAGCCGGAGTGCGAAGCGGTACTTTTATAACGGTAAATGAAGCTTTGGAACTTGGAAAAGAGGTATATGCACTGCCTTATGACATCTATGATGTGAAAAACAGCGGTTGCAATCTTCTCATAAAGGAGGGAGCGATGCCGATCGGCAGCGAGGACATCTATATGTGATTGCATTTTTGGTTATGCTTGATTATTATTATAGAAGTTTAGGAGAATAGTGATGAAAAATTTGATTATTGTCGAGTCGCCTTCCAAATCAAAGACGATCGAAAAATATTTAGGGAAAGATTATAAGGTCCTCTCTTCAAAGGGCCATATCCGCGACTTGGCGATCAGGGGCAAGGAGGGGCTTGGTGTCGATATCGACAACGGGTTTGAACCTACCTATGTCATCTCCAAGGATAAGAAAGATGTAGTAAAGAAACTCAAAGAGGAAGCAAAAAAAGCCGATCGCATCTACCTGGCGACGGACCCGGATCGTGAAGGAGAAGCGATATCTTGGCATTTAGCCCAGGTCCTCGATCTCGATCTTGACGATGACAACAGAATCGTCTTTAACGAAATAACCAAAAATGCGGTATTAAATGCGTTAAACCAACCGCGAAAGATCGATATGGGTCTGGTCCATTCACAAGAGACAAGACGGATCCTTGACAGGATCATCGGTTTTAAACTTTCAAAACTGCTGCAATCAAAGATCAAATCGAAATCGGCCGGCCGCGTCCAATCGATCGCCTTGCGAATGGTCTGCGATCGCGAAAAAGAGATAAGAGCTTTTATTCCGCAAGAGTATTGGACGATCAAAGCCCTGTTTTTGCAAGACGGTGTCGATTTTGAGGCTAATCTCACCAAGATCGACGCCAAAAAAGCCGAGATCAAAAACGAACAACAGGCACAGGCGATAAGGGCGCGGATCACTGCTGAATACCTTTTAAAAGATATAACCAAACAAGTCAAAAAAAGACAGCCGCGCTTGCCTTTTATCACCTCGACTTTGCAACAGGAAGCATCGACGAAGCTAAATTTCGGGGCAAAAAAGACGATGATGATCGCCCAGATGCTCTATGAAGGGGTCGAACTGGCAGACGGTATGCAAGGTCTTATAACTTACATGCGTACGGATTCGACGAGGTTATCAAAGGAATTCGTAAAAGCTTGCAGTGAATACATCGAGACGACTTTAGGCAAGGAATACAAAGGCCACTATCGCGTTAAAAACGACGAAAATTCTCAAGATGCTCACGAGGCCATCAGACCGACGGATATCAATAATACGCCCGACAAGGTCAAACCTTATCTGACCAATGATCAATATAAGCTCTATCGCTTTATCTATTATCGCGCTTTAGCTTCGCTTATGGCGGATGCGCAAAATGAAGCGACCACCTATGTCTTTGAAAATAATGGTCTTACCTTTCAAGCCAGTGGCTCGATCTTAAAGTTTCCAGGATTTTTAAAGGTGTATGGCGAATATGACAGCAGTAAAGATAGCATCTTGCCTTTACTTGAAAAGAGCAAAGACTATAAAGCTCACGATCTTAAAGTCGAACAACACTTTACCGAACCGCCGACACGTTATACGGAAGCCCGCCTCATCAAAGCACTGGAGGAAGAAGGCGTCGGCCGACCATCGACTTACGCTTCGATCATCGACACGATCATCAATCGCTCCTATGTCGAACTTAAAAGTGCCAGCGAAACTTCCAAGACCAAATATTTTTTTCCAACCGAACAGGGAGAACTGACGGACGAAAAGCTCAAAGAGTACTTCTCCTCGGTGATAAATATCAAATATACAGCGCAAATGGAAGAAGAACTCGATGATATTGCCAGTGATAAGGTCAGCGGACCCGCTACACTGCGCGAGTTTTATGATCGTTTTGAACCGTTAGTCGAAGACGCTTATAAAAATATGGCTAAAAAAGCTCCGGAACTTGTCGGCGAAAAATGCCCGGAGTGTGGCGGGGAACTGGTCTACAGACAATCGCGCTATGGTAAGTTCATCTCCTGCAGCAATTATCCGACCTGTCGCTATACCCGCAGCATTGACAATACACCAAAGGAAGAACCCCAACCCACCGGTAAGATCTGTCCGGAGTGTGGTGGGGAACTCTTGAAGCGCAAATCGCGTTACGGTACCTATTTTTTGGGGTGTAGCAATTATCCCAAGTGCAAATATATCGAAAATATCGACGGTGAAAAACCGCGTTTTGTCAGAAGAAAGAAGAAGGCATGAAGGAAGTAAAGATCATCGGCGCCGGTCTTGCCGGTTGTGAAGCCGCTTATCAATTGGCAAAAAGAGGCATAAGCGTAAAATTATACGAAAAGAAGACAAAGGCACCGCATCAGGCTTTTAAGACTGACCTTTTTGCCGAGCTCATCTGTTCAAATTCACTTCGCTCAGACAATATCGAAAATGCCGTCGGTCTCTTGAAAGAGGAGATGCGCAAACTGGATTCACTGATCATGCGCTCAGCCGATAAAAATCGGATCCAGGCCGGCTCTTCTTTGGCCTGTGATCGTTTGGGCTTCAGTAAGTTCATTACCGATGTGCTCAGAAATGATCCCAATATCGAAGTGATCGAAGCGGAAGTCGAGACGATCTCACAAGACATACCGACGATCATAGCTGCCGGTCCGCTGTGCGATGGCAAGCTGGCCGATTCGCTAAGAGAGCTTTTGAAGGATGATTATTTATACTTTTATGATGCGGTGTCACCGATAATCGAAAAAGATTCCGTCGATTTTGACAAGGCTTATTTCAAATCGCGCTATGACGAAGACAGCGAAGGCGACTATATCAATTGTCCTTTGAGCAAAGAAGAGTTTGACGACTTTTACAACACTCTTATCAAAGCTCCCTGCATCGAAGTCAGAGATATCGATAAAGAGATCTATTTTGAGGGTTGTATGCCTTTTGAAGTCATGGCTAAAAGAGGTAAAAACACGCTCCTTTTTGGGCCGATGAAACCGGTCGGACTTGAAAAAGACGGCGTCAGACCTTATGCGGTGTGCCAGTTGCGCCAGGACAATGCGATCAAGACCCTTTATAATATCGTCGGTTTTCAAACCCATTTGACTTATGGCGCCCAAAAGGAAGTCTTAAGCAAGATACCGGCTCTTAAAAATGCCAACATCGTCCGCTACGGCGTGATGCACCGCAACAC
>CALUZL010000026.1 GCA_944325295.1 uncultured Erysipelotrichaceae bacterium
CCAAAAACGGAATGATCTTAAAGAAGCCCTTAGCCTTTGTCGCAACAAAAGCTACCAGCATGAAGGTAAACAGGGCAACGATGATATTCTTGATATCGCCACCTTCAACTAAACCGGCATTAGATACGGCAGATGAGGCCAAACCAAGACCGATTACGACGATCATCGGACCGATTACGATCGGGGGCAATAACTTATCGATCCAAGCCTTACCGACAGCTTTGATGATCAATGCTACGATGACATAAATGACACCGATCATTATCAACCCGCTTTGAGCACCGCTGTAATCGCCGCCCATCGCTTCGACAGCTGTGATCGTTGCCGTGATATAAGCAAATGATGAACCCAGGTATACCGGTACACTGAACTTTGTTGCGATACAATAGATGATCGTACCGATACCTGACGCAAACAGTGCTACCGATACCGGGTATCCGGTCATGATCGGCACTAAGATCGTTGCGCCAAACATCGCAAACACGTGTTGGAATGACAGCAGTGCACCTTTCGCAAGCGAAGGCTTTTCTCTGACATTCAATTGCAATTCAACTTTTTGACTCATTTACTTCTCCTCCCTTAGCTGAGACTTCTCAAAAAAAGTGACCGGTAAAACCGGTCACTTGAAGACTTCTTTAAAAAATATTCTTCGTTTTGATAGCTTTAATAAATCTCATCGGGAAATATAATATCACAAAAAACAAACCCTGAGAAGACTAATTTTCATTTTTTTCACTCGTCTTATCATCTTTGATTTCAACTTTGATGACGTTTACTTTCTTTTCATCGGCATCGACAACTGTCACATGCAGATTCTTATAATCAAAGTTATCACCCTTTACAGGTATCTTGTCGCAATTGACAATGACCCAACCGGATACGGAGTTGAAGTCAAAATCTTCATGATCATCGATATCAAAATATTCAAACATATCATCGATATCTTCATCACCTTTAACCAAATATGTATGATCATCGATTTTTTTATAAAATTCTTCGATCTCATCATGCTCATCATAGATCTCGCCGACAAGCTCTTCCAGAATGTCTTCCATCGTAACGATTCCGGAAGTACCGCCATATTCATCGATGACGATCGCAATGTGGGTCTTGTTGCTCTGGAGCTGTCTCAATAGTGAACTTACCTTGATCTGCGGTGTCGTATAGATGACTTTGTTTAAGACATCGGATATCTTGTTTTGCATCTTGTTGTAGAAGAGATAGTAGAAATCCTTCTCGTGCAAAAAGCCGATGATATTGTCGATTCCGTCATCATATACCGGAAGTCTTGAATATCCGGTTTCACGGTAGATCTTCTCAATTTCGTCATAGGGCGTATTGATATCGATCGCGACTACATCGACTCTTGGCACCATGACGTCTTTGACATCGACATCGTTAAATTCGATGGCATTTGTTAAAAGGTCTGCTTCATGGTCATCCATATCACCTTCGTTATGAGCCTCCTCAACGATCGTGATGAATTCTTCGCTGGAATAGGTCTCATCATCTCTTTGGACTTTAAAAAGGCGTACGATCAACTCTTTAAAACAGTCAAAGATGAAATTGATCGGCTTTAAAACAGCGACCAGAAACGAAATAACATTTACTACCGCTAAAGCAAAAGCTTCCGGTCGTTCTTTAGCAAGCGCTTTTGGCGTGATCTCACCGAATATGAGGATGATTATCGTCATGGTTATCGTCGAATAGGTTACACCGCCATTGCCAAAAAGATTGATAAAAAGGGCTGTAGCTAAAGATGATGCCGTAATGTTGACGATATTGTTACCGATCAGGATCGTACTTAAAAAAGTACTGTAATTCTCGATCATCTTGTAGACCTTTTCGGCTTTCTTATTACCATTATTTGCCAAATTCTTGATCTTGATCTTGTTGGCACTTGAGAAGGCTGTTTCCGAAGAACTGAAAAAAGCCGACAGAGCAACAAGTATGACTAAGGCAATTATCATTATGTTAGTATCCATAATCCATTGCCTCAACTTTCAGATTACATCGCGATAAAGGAACTTCTTCCATTATTATCCCTCCATTTATAAACAAGAACGATTATACCATCTTTTTATACTGTATACAAATCTGCAATCACTCCTTTCAAAGCGATTCCGCACGATTGTTTTTTTACTTTGCCCTAACTTGCTACGAGAAGATTAAATCATAAAATAAAAAGAGTCTTATCAGACTGTGGAAGTTGAATATAGTTGAGGTTTATGGAGCTTTATCATCCCCAGTTAAATACATCGCTACCATAAAGTTCTTCACAGACCGCAAACTCAGCTGTGCTTAGATCATAAACTAAGGTAACTCTGCAATACTCTTCGGTAATTGTGTTAGCGACTTCTTCTTTTTCTGCTTTGTACTCTTCTTCTCTTTCCGGATTAGATCCACCGACAGAACAATTAGTACAAGCCATACAATCATCTTTATCATAAGCAGATTGTAATACATAATAGTTAGCTGGTTGATATGCATTAGCAATTCTCGCTACCCCACCAGTCCAGTTGCCTTGAAGAGCAAGACCATTACCAAGATACGTTGCTTGGTGATTTACGGATGTATCTCCATTCAAAGCTGTATAAACAATTACATCGCCGATATCGATACAACCGCTTAGATCTTCCCATCTATTACTTTCGTATGTATAAGGTTGCAATGGTGATCCAACAGCGACCCATAGATCTCCGACGACTATATCACATCTACCAGTCTCTCCAACTAATTTCATCGCTTCTTTGACATATTCATTATTAGGATCTAAACCATAAACGGTAGGATCAGTATTAAGTCCACCATTCCAATCAGATGATGATCCATTTGTATCAGATGAGTTTGTATTTGATGATGAAGTATTATTAGAGGAAGTATTGTTTGATTGTGTTTTATTAGATTCAGTCTTCTCTGGGTTTTGAGTTGTTGTCGCTTTACCATCATCTGAAGGTTTAGTTACTAATTCTTCATCAGAGTTATTGTCTTTTTCATTGACGATGAGGGTTATATTGACTTCTTTGATTACTTCACCATTTTCATCTTTGAGATCTAAGACGAGTTCATATTCACCTTTGGTATTTAGATCATAGTTTGATTTATCTTTGTTTATCTCTATAGAATCATAAGTATAGTCATCTAAAGGTAAGACTAATTCATCAAGATTTAACTCTTTTGTACCGATAGGGACATAGAAATTGGTATCGACTTGTTCTGATTCAGAAGTTGTCGTTGGTGTAGGTGTAGGTTCTACTTCGGTGTTGTTGCTACAAGCTGTTAAACTTAGAGCAAGTAATAATACTAATAAACTTTGCATGATCTTTTTCATTATTTCTATTCCTCCTTAATTTATTTGTAATGATTACTGCTTCAGCCGACGCTAGACTAACCAAACCTTATATAAATACATTGACATCAAATGCCATTATAAATGACTCGCTTGGACAATATGAGTCAAAGATAATACGGACAGCTTTCTATCATTTTAAATTTCCCCAATGTATTCTGCCGTCAACATATGTGTAAGCATAGTGTTCACCGGCATTTGAATCGCGCAAATATTTAACCTTTGATCCCGATATGAATATAGAGATCTTGTTTTCATTCCAGTCTCCGTTAACCAGATAATACAGCGTTGTCGGATTCTCCAAATTATAATATATCGACCCGTCAAATCGATAAATAGTCCCGTTATAGTTTCTGTCTAAAGCAGCACCAAGAACTTCTTTTATGAAACCGTAATATCGGTCGCTATTCACAAGACAATAAAAATTCAAAGTCGGTAAATAGTCATTTGTAACTTCAATGGTCGTGCCAATCATTCGATATTCATCGCCCTTTCCTGGCTCAGTAAGTACTTCAGAGCTCATTTGAGATGACAAGACATCTCTTGATTCCGCAAAAGTCAGACCAGTATCATCGGCGTATTTTGTCACCAATTCATCAAAGGTCATCGGTTTTGAAACCATAAGTTTGCCAGGATCGATATTTAAATCAGCTGTTTTGGCATCTTTAGAAAAAAACACTATCATGGCAAAGGCAAAAATCATCAAGATAATAAATAAAACGCCGAGTATTCTTTTCATAACAATCCTCTCTTATGCCCAACAATTAACATACTTTTGGTAAAAGTAAATCGACATACAAAAATAAAGACGGAGACAGCAGTCGCAAAACACTATTCTTATACCTTGAAAAACTACAGCTTAACATAGGTTGTCTCTACTTTTTTCAATTAAATTATACCTTCAATTGAAAGCCTTTACAACAAGATCACTCTAATCGATATCCATGAAAATGATACCATTAATTAAAATATGATGATAATCAAGGTCTAATTAGTTTACTTGCAAAGGCTTATTATATGATTTGCGAATGTGTATTTACTTTAAGAGCACTTCTTTTTTTACTATATCTTTTGGTAAACACATTTTATTTGAAGTGTAGAAAAAGATCGCAATCAGTAATTGCTGCCATTAAACAGCCTGAGCAAGCAATCAAACAGGATACTGATCAAGATCATGACTAAGGTCAGGGCAAAGACTTCCGGAGTAAGTAGGTTGATTCGGTAAAAATAGAGTTCTTTACCAAGGCCGAGATTGACCTGGCTTATGAGTTCTGCCATCACACAGACTTTAAAACTCAAAGACAGTGCTGATTTTAAAGATGAAAGAAGTTGTGGTTTGATAAGCGGCAAGTATATCCTTCTCAAATTCAAAAGATAATCACCACTGAGCGTCTTTGTGATCTTTATCAAATCAGCATCGATGTGTTTAAGGGCGAAAAGAGTGTCATTGTACATAAGTGGAAAAGCGACGAGGAAAATGACAGTCAAGACCGAACCTTCGCGTCCGAAAGTCAAAAGAGCGATAACGATCACCGCTGCCGTCGGCATAGTCTTGACAAGACTTAAAAAGGGCTTTAAAAAGACAGCGAAACTTTGATAACGATAAGCAATAACGCTGAGTGAGACCGCAAAAAAAAGACTTATCGTCACAGCGACAAGAGTCCTTAAAATGGTCGCAAAAAGGGCTGTATAGATCGACCCTGAAGCTATGATATCGATCAGAGAGACAAACGTAGCTTCGATCGATGGGAAAATGATCGTATTATCGGTGAAGACAGCGATCAATTCCCAGACCACCAATAGCAAAAGGACAGCTGACAAATAAGTCTTTTTCATTCTATTTTACATACATCGTATCGCGATACTCGATGTCAAAGAGTTCCAGAAAATGGCGAACTTCATCAACACATTCATTGCCACTTACAAAATCAAGCGCTATCCTCTCATACGCTTCACTGAGCAAGACGACATCGTCAAAACCCAATCCCTTAAAATCGACCTTATCAGACAGAAGTTGCAGATCGATGGGATCTTCATTAAAGGATGCGATCGATGAATCGATTTTATTGATGACTTCGATTATGGCCTCAAGTTTTGTGCTCAGAGCTTTATTTGAGACAAAGATTGCGGCTTGCGGGTAAGTATCGTATCCGGTGACCTCTTTATAGAGGGATTGAATATCATAGATTATTTTGGTTTCTTTACTGTCCATGACTTTTGACATGACCGGCTCAGCCAAAAGAGCCGCGTGATACTCGCCTTGGAGCATAAGCGGAGCGACATCGCTGACGGCACTGTAGTATTCGATGTCTACCTACTCATTCATTTTCTCTTTTACAAGTTCCAAAACCCTGCCCGGTACCGCACTTTGGCCAAAAGCGGCAATTCGACCATCATAACTGCTGTCACCGACGACATAAAGATTGCCCCAGGACACCACGCCGAGCAGTTGATATTCAGCTCCGTTTTCAATGAGCTGTACACCGAGGTTTACCGGTGCCAAAATCAGGTCTTTATCCCCTTTTAGAAATTCAGCATTTAAAACGTCACTGCCGCTTACGATCTCATAATCGACAGTGAGATCATCATCAGCTATGATCCCCACAAGTGACAGTGCCGGCGCTGCGCTGGGACTTAAGATCGTCACTTCTGT
>CALUZL010000027.1 GCA_944325295.1 uncultured Erysipelotrichaceae bacterium
GATCGGATCAAGCCACAGGGCCAGATCATTATCGTACATGTCGATATCATTGAAGACATCAGAATTATAATAAGGACTTTCGTAATAAGTCTCTTTACCATCGATGTAGACAAGAGTGTATCTTTCAAATTTGTAAATCGCGTTGAGCTCTGACAGATCGACCTCAATAGCGCCGGTCTTATCGATATCACTTTTATAGATCTCTAAGTAGGGTTCAAGATCACCGATGTGGAAAAAATAACTGGTATCTTCCAAGATCTCTTTATAATCGGGAACGATGTTGCTGACTTGCACGAGTTCACTGTCTTGGATCGATACTGTTTGCAGTTTATCACCGACAATCCTGTCCACCAAATAGCCGACAGGATAGACAGTATAGGCGATGTAAGTCTTGACCCTGGCACAGCCACTTGTCGCAAGCATAACCAGACACATAATAAGACATAGTATTTTCTTCATGTACTAATTATAACTCCATCGTTTTCTTTTTAAAAACGGCATAGTAGATCTTTTGGCCTTCTTCTTTGAATTTTCTCTCGTAAGCCGTCAAGACATCGTCATTGGCGTCGCGATGTCTGTCTGTTGAGAATTCGATCATCGTATAACCCTCATTTAAAAAACTCAAGATCGAATAATCAAAGAATGCGCTGTTGTCAGTCTTAAAGATAATCATTCCATCATCTTTTAGGACTTTTTCATACATCTTTAAAAAATGCTCATTGGTCAGTCTTCGCTTTTTGTGTCCTTTCTTAGGCCAGGGATCACTAAAAGGTAAAGAGATGACATCGATGTTTTTATTAAAATACTCAAGGATATTATTGACGTCATCTTTTATTACGAGCACATTATCGAGATCGTGCGCCGTAAATTTTTGTATCGCTTTGGCTACGCAGGTCGCTTCTTTCTCATAGCCGATAAACAAGGTGTCCTTCTCTCTTTGGGCACTTTCGCATATAAAATCGCCCATGCCCATGCCAAGCTCTAAGAAGATTTTTTGATATTGTACCAATATCGCCTTCAGGTCTCTTTCTTTAAGCTGGTAGCGGCCTTCTGCTTCAAGAAAAGGTTCAACCCATTTTTTCTTTCTGATTCGCATTTTTTATAAAAGGATGATTACTCATCCTTTTTCTTTCCAAAGAATCGTTTTTCGCCTTCAACTTTCTCTTCTCTGGGGCGACGTTCGGATTCCTTTTCTTTATGAGGTTTTTCTAAAAGATCCTTGGCACTGACATTAACGCGACCTTTGTCATCGATCTCCATTACCTTTACCTTGATCGTATCACCGATCTTTAAAACATCTTCGGGCTTATCGATATGCTTATTGGCGATCTTAGAGACGTGAAGCAGGGCATCCTGACCGCGGAATAGCTCGACAAAAGCACCGAATTTCTCAAGTCTGATGACCTTGGCATCATATATCTCGCCCACCTTTGCCTCTTTTATGATATCCAAGATGATTTCTTTGGCTTTATTAATCATCTCACGATCCTGATGGTAGATGACACACTTGCCGTCATCATCGATATCGATCTTGACATTGTCGCAGTCTTCGATAATCTGATTGATCGTCTTGCCGCCGGTACCGATAACTTCTCTGATCTTATCGACCGGTATCTGGACCATATCCATCTTCGGTGCATACTTAGATACATCCGGACGCGGTTTATCTATCGCTGCCATCATATTCTCTAAGATAAAGAAACGACCATCGCGTGCTTGAGCTAAAGCTTCTTTAAAGATGTCGCGGGAGATACCTTTGATCTTGATATCCATCTGCAACGCCGTGATGCCGTCTTTGGTTCCGGCTACTTTGAAATCCATGTCGCCATAATGATCTTCCATACCCTGGATATCACTCAATATCGTGTAGTGATCACCATAGGTGATAAGGCCCATGGCAATTCCGGCAACCGGTGCCTTGATCGGAACACCGGCAGCCATCAAGGACATCGTTCCCGCACAGATCGAAGCTTGTGATGAGGAGCCGTTTGACTCCAAGACTTCAGCAACGGTCCTTATGGCATATGGAAATTCTTCTTCGCTTGGCATCACTTGCAAAAGGGCTCTTTCACCAAGTGCGCCATGCCCTATCTCTCTTCTTCCGGGATTACCCATACGGCCGACTTCGCCGACTGAGTATGGTGGGAAATTATACTGGTGCATGAAACGTTTTTCTTCAACATCGGTCAAGTCATCGATTATCTGATTGTCGCCAAGCGGCCCTAGAGTAGTCACCGACAAGACTTGCGTTTCACCACGGGTGAAAAGTGCCGATCCATGAGCTCTTGGCAGTAAATCGACTTTGGATGTCAGAGGTCTGATCTCGTCGAGTTTTCGACCGTCAGGTCTGATCTTTTCAACGCTGATCAGTCTTCTGACCTCTTCAGCGACGATGTGAGTACAGTATTCATTGGACTGTTTTACCGCTTTATCTTTTTGAGCATCCGTCAGCCCCTCAAGATTCATAAAATGGTCAGCCATCTCAGCCTCGATCGCATCAATCGTTCCGTATCTTTCAAGCTTCAGCTTAATCGATACCGCTTCTTTCAATCTCTCTTTAGCATTTTCGTCGATATATTCTCTGATCTGCGGATCGATCTCATAGAGCGTTACCGCCATTTTCTCTTTACCGCATTTAGCGATCACATCTTCTTGGAAAGCGCAAAGTTTTTTGATGTATTCATGACCATACATCAAAGCGTCAAGCATCACCTCTTCGCTGACTTCTTTGGCACCGGCTTCGACCATATTTATCGCATCCTTGGTTCCGGCAATCGTCAAATGGATGAGCGATTTTTCTTCTTCCTCTTTTGAAGGATTGATTACATATTGACCATCGACATAGCCGACGACGACACCGGCGACCGGACCGTCAAAGGGAATATTTGAAATACACAAAGCTAAAGACGATCCCAGCAAAGCGGCCATCTCCTGACTTTTGTCCTGATCGACCGAAAGCACGGTATTCACAACTTGCACTTCATTGCGGAATCCTTCGGCAAACAAAGGCCGGATCGGACGATCGATCAAACGCGCCGTAAGGGTAGCATGCTCCGAAGGACGACCCTCTCTTCTTAAAAACCCGCCGGGGATCTTGCCGACCGAATATAATTTTTCTTCAAAACTGACTGTCAACGGAAAGAAATCCGTATCTTTTGCGTTGGGTGAGGCTGTTGCCGTCGAAAGGACGACGGTATCGCCATAGCGTACCAAGACCGATCCACCGGCCTGTTTGGCTAATTCACCTGTCTCAATGGTTATTTCCTTACCATCTAATTCAAAATGAAATACTTCTTTTGCCATTCTTACTTCCTTTTCTCAATCTCTAATTTTCCTAAACATATAGATTTTACCACAAATAGACCCAAATTTATTTGTAAATAACAAAAAAGGAGGTTCGGACCTCCCAAAATTATTCGCTGACGTTGTGGAAGACTTCCTGGACATCTTCAACATCGTCCAAAAGTCGTAACAGCCTTTCCCACATCTCTTTGTCTTCGGCTTTTTCAAGTTTTACGTATTCATGCGGCAACATCTTTATGGCACAGACACTAAACTCGATGTCCGGGATCATCTTTTCGATCACTTCTTGCGCTTTGTGCAGATCGGCAGGATCGGTATAGACTGTCATGACGCCGTCTTCAACTTCGATATCCGAAACGTTGACATCGTTATTAATAAGCTCTTCAAGCATCTTTTCCTCATCTTCATAATTAAAAGACAAGACGCCGAGATTATCATAGTTGAAAGAGACTGACCCTTTGACGCCGAGCTTGCAATGAGCTTTGTTGAAACAAGAATTCATCGCTGCGACCGTACGGTTTGAATTGTCGGTAAGACAGTCGATGATTATCGTCGCTCCGCTTGGTCCGATACCTTCATATCGCAAAGAATCATAACTTTCATTAGAGTTTCCTTTAGCTTTTTCGATCGCTCTTTTGATGACGTCTGAAGGTACTTGGTTAGCCTTCGCTTCAGCTATCTTCCTTTTGAGAGTTAGATTCATATCGGGGTCAGGAACACCGCTTTTAGCGGCAATATAAAGCTCCTTGCCGTATCTTGAATAAAGTTTTGATTTCATCGCTGCCGTCTTTGCCATCGATGCAGCACGCACTTCATGCGCTCTTCCCATTAATATCCATCTCCTTTCAAAACGTTACAATTATACACTAAATCGATTCAATATATTCAAACATTTTCTCAACAAACACCTGCGTATTGCTGACAAAGGGTTTAGGCGTAAATTCTTTTAGCGCTGCTAGGGCGCTGTTTATGTCATGACCTTCATAAAAACCTAAAAGATATCCCTGCATTTCAAATTCTTTGACGATCTGTAGCTGATGGTCGTTTGTATGCTCACCGTATTTTTTAAGTCGCGGTGCTGCCAGGATCGCTTTATTGAATCTTAAAGCCTGGATTATGCTGCCGACTCCGCCATGAGTGATGATCACGGAAGCTTCTTTCATCAGTTTTAAAAATTCGTCGTTTTCAAAATAGTCTTTGTGTTGAAGACTGCTGTCGCAGTGCGTATAACCGTTTTGAACGATAACTTTCTCGTTTTTGATCTTTTTTACTTCACGCAAAAGACGATCGAACTGTTTGTCTTGAGTTCCTAAAGTTACAAATATCAAAAGATCCACCCCCAATACTCTGCTTTGGGATAGTATTTCAAAAGACCGGGCCATTGAACGATAAACTTATCGGCGATCTTATAGATCATCGGACCGGCCTTGGTCGGCGTAGTAATATTGGCAAAAGTCTCGATATAGACGACCTTCTTTTTAAACAGATGCGCAATATAACAATAAGGAACCGCTGTATGAGTACCTGTCGTAATAACGATATCCGGGCGGATCTTTAAATAGAGGTACAAAGAGCGCAATATATTGAAACCGAATATGAAAATATAGGGAAGAAGATGATCTTTGGTTCCATAGGCTAGATACGATACTCTTTCATAGCGCTTTTTTAAATATGATGTCGTCGCCGTCTTTTCCGTTATAAGATACGCTTCGACTTTTTTAAAAAGCGGATCGAGTTGCAACAATTCGTTTAAATGTCCGCCTCCGCTCGATATAAAAACAACTTTTTTCATATACAAGATTATATAAAAAAGAGCCGCTTAGCTCAAAATTTTTCTAAACAGCTCTTTAATATTTAGTTATTTTTCTCTTTTTTCCAGATAGTTTTCGACGTATTCTCTTACTTCATCAGCCGTTTCAAGATCTAATACTTTAGCGGCCAATCCTTCCATCTCTTTCTTGTTTAGACTTCTGATCATTTTGCGTGCCGGCAAGATCGATGGAGCAGTCATCGAGAACTCATCAAGGCCAAGGCCCAAAAGGATTGGTGCTGCGATGATATCGCTTGCGACCTCTCCACAAACACCACACCATTTTCCGTATTTATGAGCAGCATCGATCGCTTTTTTAATCAGGGTCAATACAGCCGGGTTAAGTGGTTGATACAGATAAGATACTTCTTTTGAACCCCTGTCTGCCGCCATCGTGTACTGGGTCAAATCGTTGGTACCGATAGAGAAGAAATCGGCATATTGGGCAAATTTATCAGCCATGATAGCACTTGCCGGAATCTCGACCATCATACCGACCTCGATATGTTCGCCGACTTTTACGCCTTCTGCGATCAATTTTTCGCGCTCTTGTTCATAAATGGCTTTTGCTTGTTTGAATTCAGAGATCGTAGCGATCATCGGGAACATTATCGCTGCTTTACCATAGGCACTGGCTCTTAAGATCGCACGCAGCTGGGTGCGGAAGATATCTTGACGGTCAAGGCAAAGACGCACGGCTCTGTACCCTAAAAACGGATTCAGCTCTTGCGGGAATTCAAAGTAATTGAGTTTCTTATCGCCACCGATATCCAAAGTTCTAAAGACGACCCGACGCCCATTCATAGCTTCCAATACTGTCTTGTAAGCTTCGTATTGGGTCTCCTCATCCGGAAAATCTTCCTTGGAATCCATGTAGAGGAACTCGGTACGGTAAAGACCTACAGCCTCACCACCGTTTTTAATTACACCGTCGACATCCTTCGGTGTACCGATATTGGCAGCGATCTCAACACGATGACCATCTTGAGTGATCGATGGTTGATCAACTAAGACACGCAAAGCTTCTTTTTCAGCTAAGAGAGCTTCTGAGCGTTTTGTATAATCGGCAATCTGCTCAGCTGTCGGTTCAAGGAATACATCACCGTTTGTAGCATCCATTATCATCATTTCACCATCTTTTGTCGCTTCTAAGACACCGCGACAGCCGACGACAGCCGGAATCTCAAGCGATCTGGCCATGATGGCTGAATGAGAAGTACGTCCGCCCTCTTCCGTACAGAAACCGACGATGTAGTTTTTATCCATTTGTGCCGTATCGGATGGTGTAAGATCCGAGGCCACGATGACGACTTTCTCATCTATAGTCGTAAGATCAGGAACTTTAAGACCTAAGACATTGCACAAAAGACGATGGCCGACATCGCGAATATCTGCGGCTCTCTCCTTAAAATACTCGTCTTCCATACTCGAAAACAGACTCACCATGTTGTCGGTGACGCATTTTACAGCCGCATCACTTCCCTGATCACCTTTGATCATCTCTTCGATCTGACCTTGGTATTCAGGATCGTTCAACATCGTAAGATGGGCATCGAAGATCTCAAGCTCTTCAGCTTTCAGTTTGCCCTGAGCTCTTTCTTTGATCTTTTCGATATCTGTCTGTGTCTTGTTTACAGCATCTTTAAATCTCTGTAACTCTTCTTCGACACTTCCTTTAGTATCTCTTAAAACGATTTCCGGCTGAACAAGTTTATAGACCTTGCCAACAACTATGCCGCTTGATACAGCAATACCTTTAAGCATTTTACCCTCTCTCCTTCTTTGTTTTTTTGTTTCTTTAATTCTATAACAATATTTAACATTCTTCAATCAAACGCTTTCAAAAAAAGAAGCAATTTCTTGCTTCTTAAGTCATCTTTTCAAGCCTTCCACAAAACTGTTAAAAGCTTTGACACGCCGACGGTAGTAAGTCCTTTCCGAGTAGATATCCAAAAACCAGTACTTATCGTTTTCGTCGTCGTTGTTTAAGACATGTTTGATGATCACCTGCGATTCCCGATCAAGCGTGCTCACGACGTAATCGATCATTTCAATGCTTCTCATCATCTGTCTCAGTTTTTCTTCGGTAAAGTATGTAAATCCTAATTGATAAGTTTGTATATCAGTCTTACATCTACGATAAAAATCAGCGACCAGATTCACAAGCATGATGTTACTTTTGTTCTTTTGGCTTTGTGATTTGGTCATAAAGTTCCCTTTCTACGATGCTATTCATCGACTTCGATGAGCCCGTATTTGTCATCGAAGCGTTTGTAGACGACCGCGATCTTGTTGGCATCGACATCTTTGTAAATGAAGAATGTGTGTGAAAGCATCTCCATCCTCATGATCGCTTCATCTAAAGTCATTTCATCCGCATAGATCCTCTTGGTCTTGACCAAGGATTCGGCTTCCTCATCCTGGACGTTCAATGTGAGGAAGTTCTCAGCCAGAGAATCTTTATGGCGGCGCGATAATCTTGTCTTTTGGCGACGGATCTGATCTTCAAGCTTATCGATTGCCAGATCGACAGCGGCATAAAAATCCTGATGCATCACCTCTGCCCTTAAAAGGCCTACTTTTGTCGGTATAGTGATCTCGACTTTTTGACCGTTGGGATAGACTTTGGCAACGACCCTTGCTGTCGTATTGTCATCGATCATAAAATACTTCTTCAAAAAGCTCAGTTTCGTCTCAATCTTGTGACGCATACCGTCGGTGATGGTGATATTTTCACCATAGATTTCAATTTTCATATTGATTCTCCTTTATGTTTGGATAGACCATATCCAATAACCATTTATACACTAAGTATAAACTATAAGAGTCAAGTGAACAATACTCAGATAATTTATCCATGACTTCTTTACCCTCATCCTCAAGTTCATTTCGGTCTAATAAGCGCCACTTGTAGACGGCATCCATGCCGTTTGAGATAGCGAGGTTATGATAGTTCATATCGGATACGACCTGCAGCAGGGACTTTACTGAAAAATTCCCCCGCATCTTTATGTCGTATACCATGCCTTCGGTAAACGGTACCGACATGTCGATAAAACGCTCCAATAGATCATTAAGCGGCAGTGTGTATTGGGGAAATTGTCTGATCAGTTCCCTGATCCTTATCATCTCTGCACCCTTGGCGTTGTAAGCTATAAGTTTTGCATCTAAGGGCACATCCTTTAGTAGTGACCTGATGAAATCTTCGCGGCAATCGCCCGTTGCGATAAACTCCCGATGGGTCAGGGACCCGTCTTTTTTTAATACATGGAGTGAATATTGAAACGAAACATGCTCATAAGCCTTAAGACCCCTGTATGGCGGTATTATATAGGTCTCCCATTCAAAATCGATAAAAGCCAGTTTTTGGTCTTTAAAGGTATCTAACCAGTGTTTCAATGCCAATTTATCCAAAAACAGACCCCTGTTTCGGCTGGCCATTATTTGGGCATACTGGACCCTTGTACCTTCAAGATATTCGCCTTCGACATCCCTCATATAGTTTATACCGAGCTGCTGCATCTGCTTTTTGTATTGTGATGAGACCAAAAACTCGATACTGTCATCTTCGAGTTCCTCTTTGAAACATTCGTCGTAGAATTCACAAACTCCCCGCATTTTACAAGCCCGTCTTTTTTCAGGCTTAAAAAGTGAAAGATCACCTTTGTCGATCTGTTCTATGATCTTTGAAAGATCATAATCATCACCGATCCGCTCCTTTAGCGGACGAGCTGGTTTATTTTGCCGATATAAATGATCGTGGACCACAAAAAGCTCTTTCAGATCTAAGTTATCACCCCTTATATAATCTGCGTTGAGATGAACGATGTAGATTCCTTTGACCGATATGCCGTTATTGACCAAGACCCAGATGTTAGCTCGATAAAAATCAATATCCTCATCTTTGGGATAGGGTGCAAAA
Organism: uncultured Erysipelotrichaceae bacterium; assembly: GCA_944325295.1. Taxonomy (GTDB): domain Bacteria; phylum Bacillota_I; class Bacilli_A; order Erysipelotrichales; family Erysipelotrichaceae; genus JAHHTG01. The sequence goes on from CALUZL010000027.1 coordinate 9,036, forward strand.
ACTACAAAATAGATGTCAAAACCATCGCCATTTCGGTGTAAAAACGGCACTTTGATCCTTAGACCCTTATATTCAAAACGAGCTTTGACATACCACGAGTGATCATTTATCTCATTTAAAACTCTTGAAGGATCATCGCCCATTTTACCAAGATAATAATCCTTGATGCCAAAATAAGCGACAACGAGTTTTGTCAGCTCCTCATCGTGTCTTAGGTATGGTTGATAGACGCTTTTTTTATCTTTTGATAAATAGTAAAGCCTTGGACATCGTCTGTATTTCTTAATATCGCTGATGTGTAACATGTCTTAATTATACACTGAATTCGTATAAAAAAGACGGCTGGGCCGTCTTGTTAACTATTTTTGACTTTGATCCATAACTCCGACAACATCTCGCGCATGACTTCGTTATTTTCAAAAACTTCATCGTTATCGTTGTCAGTACGAGCAAGGTAGGCGTCATTTTCATAGTAATCGCCACCCTCAGAACTCATATCCTCTAAGACTTCGGCGTTGCTGGAGGCATAACCTACCGTGTAAGAATTGTCATAAGAAGCTTCGTAGGTCAAGATGTAATTGATGAATTCATTGGCCAATTTGGGACAATCAGCATTTGCCGGGATGACCATGGCATCTGTCCAGATGTTTGTCCCCTCTTCAGGCACAAAGTAAGCCATGTTCTCGTTTTGGGAAAGAATGTAGGCAGCATCACCCGAATACATAAAGCCCATAGCCTTCTCGCCATAGATCAAGCCATCGATAGCTTCATCGGTCACATAGGAAGGATCCATTGTCTCCTGAACTTTGACAAGCCATTGATAAGCTTCTTCGATCTGAGCTTCATCGTCTGTATTCATCGAGTAACCCAAAGCTTTAAGTGCGACCATGAAGGCATCTCTTTCCGAGTCGTACATGTAGATCATGCCCTTGTATTTGGTGTTTTGGAAGACGTCCCAGCCTTCACTTTCAACATCGGCCTGATCGACAAGCGTCTTGTCATAAACGATACCGACATTGCCCCAAAAATATGGGATACTGTATTCATTTTCAAGATCGTACGCTTTATTGAGAGTTCCCTCATATAAAAGATCGGCATTGGTGATAACACTGTAGTCAAGAGGCTGCAGCATATCTTCGGCGATCAATCTTTGAATCATGTAGTCCGAAGGAACAAGGATGTCATAATGACTTCCCCCTTGAAGTTTGGTATACATCGCTTCATTTGAATCAAAGAGACTGTAGTTTACCCGGACATTGTACTCGGATTCAAAATTGCTCAATACGTCCTCACCGATATACTCTCCCCAGTTATAAACGTTCAATACATCACATCCGTACTCTTCGATCGGATCGACATCACTCGTCTTCTGTCCGGAACAGCCACCAAGACAGATGACCATCACAAGGCTTAATACCATAAGTACCAATCTTTTCAATTCCCTATCCTCCTCATGTTGCGTTTAGTATTACTAAACAATTTATTTTCAATTATGAAACAAAAATTATTATACTTAAAATAGTCAGCTTGTAAATATATATTCTTACTATTTATTGCATCTTTAAGCGTTTACTCAAGCGTCGCTCCTTTATAATCGGAATGACATTTGCCAGAATCAAGACGACAGTAACACCGATGACGATGATCGTCGAAAGCGCATTGACGCTCGGATTGATCCTTTTGACACTGGAATAGACATAAGTCGAGATATTGTTTATACCCGGTCCCGTGACGAAATAAGAGATGACAAAATCGTCAAAAGACATCGTAAAAGCCGTCAAGGCCCCGGCAAATATTCCCGGTTTGATCTGTGGGATTATCACTTTGTACAGTGCTTGAAAAGGTGTGCAGCCAAGATCGAGTGCTGCTTCGGCTAAATTGTCATCGAGCTGTCGAAGTTTAGGCATGATCGATAAGATGACATAGGGTATACAGAAAATGATGTGTGCCAAAAGTAACGTCATAAATCCGGTTTCGATATTTAAGGTGACAAAGAATATCATAAGACCGATAGCCGTCACGATATCGGGATTAAGCATCGAAAGGTTGTTCATTTGACCGATGAACTCTTTTACCAGACGCCGGCTCTTTGAAAGCCCGATAGCGGTAATCGTTCCGATTATGACCGAAACGACAGTCGCGATCAGAGCTATGACGACTGTGTAGTAGATCGATTCCATCATTGTTCGGTTTTCGAACATCTTTTCATACCATTGAAGTGAAAAACCGGTAAAGTTTGTGAGCGAACGGGAATCGTTGAATGAGAAAAATACGACGTAGATTATCGGCAGATAGAAAAAGAGAAAGACTAAGACAAGAAAGATCTTGGGTAAATGTTTACGCATTGTCAACCTCCTTTTCATGGTCAAACCTTTTAGTTATAAACATCGAAATGAGAATAACGATTGTCATGATAAGACTTATCGCAGCCCCAAAATTCCAATCACCGGCTGTCAGGAAATAAGTCTCAATCAGATTGCCGATCAAGACAAATGAGCCACCCCCTAAAAGTTTAGGAATGAAAAATGAAGATACTGCCGGCAAAAAGACCAATGTTATCCCGGATATGATGCCTGGGATCGATAAAGGCAGTGTAACTTTCATAAAAGCTTGGCGGGAATTGCAGCCAAGATCGGTTGCCGCGATCAAATAGTCTTTATTCATCTTGGAGAGCGTCGTGTAGATCTGAACGACCATAAAGGGTAGAAAATTATAGACCATACCGATATAAACTTTCATCTCGGGACTAAGACCGCTCTCCAAAAGGATGCCCCGCCAGGCGTAAGTTCGAACCAGCATATTTATCCACATTGGCAAAGTTATCAATAAGACACAGATGTTTTGGCTGGCGGGTTTTAATTTGGCGATGATGTAAGCTGTCGGATAGCCGATAAGGATACAGATGATCGTCGTGATAAAGGCGATCTTTAAAGATCTTAAGAGAACTTCGATAAAGATGCTGTCTTCAAAGAATCGCAAGAAATTATCTAAAGTAAAACGCATCGTCAATACCGAATTACCCTTTTCCACAAAGGCGTAGAATACGATCATCAACATCGGTATCAGGATGAAGATGACTCCCCAAATCAAGTAGGGAATAATGAGTCTACGAAAACCTCTCATCGGACACTCCCCATCTTACTCATGACATGGATGTCCTCAGGCCCAAAATCGATCGCAACCCTTTGTCCTTCTTGGAAATATTTAGTCGTATGGACTTTGTATTCTCTGCCTTCTGTTGAGAATGTTATCTTATAATCACCTTCGGTTATCTCGTTGGGGTTAAAATCAAAGCGAACTTCCGTTATCGGCACTTCTTCTTCATTGTCGATATACCAGGCATAGGCATCCGCCCAAGTCTTGAGGTCGACACTGATCGCCATCGATTCCTTTATCTCATCCACGGTCTTGTAGAAATCAAATGCCTGGATTCCGGTATTATCTTTATCATCCTCGACATATTTCGGTTCAACGACACTGATGTCGATACTTATCGATGAACCTTTATGCGTTTTGAAAGTAACGGCATATTTGCCTCTTTGTGGTTTAAGATCAGAGATGACTTCACTGATCGAGATATCTTCTTCGGTATCCTTGTTCCAAGCCTGGGCATTGGCACGAGCGATGATCTCTTGGTCGGTAACACTTTCTACATCTTCAATATCCATCGTAAAGTCAGAGGCGTGCATCAACTCATTGGTCTCATCATTGAATACGTCATGATCATTTAAGACGTGCATCGTGACCGTCTTGGAAGTACCGCGATTGGTCTCGACGATGACTTCGTAGTGAACACCTTTAAAAAGGACTGACTTTATCTCGCCGTTTAGTTTTCCCTTTCCGAAAGGAACGATCTCTATATCCTCAGGTCTGATGACGACATCGACAGCTTCATTCTTCTTAAAATCACGATCGACGCATTTGTAATCTTTATCGTCAAAACAGACTAAATAGTCATCTTTCATAATACCATCAAGAATATTTGACTCACCGATGAAATTGGCGACGTATTCATTGATCGGCTCGTTATAGATCTCCGTCGGCGTTCCGATCTGTTGGATCGTGCCGTCTTTGATGACGACGATCTTATCGGACATCGTAAGTGCTTCTTCCTGATCGTGGGTGACAAAGATAAAGGTGATGCCGACTTCCTGTTGGATCCGTTTTAATTCGTGCTGCATCTCTTTGCGAAGTTTCAAGTCCAAGGCAGCAAGCGGCTCATCCAAAAGTAAGACATCGGGCTCATTTACCAAAGCACGGGCAATGGCTACTCGCTGTTGTTGACCACCGGATAAAACGGAAATATCTTCTTTTTCGCGCCCTTCAAGATCCACCAGTTGAATCATTCTGCTGACTTTGGCATCGATGATATCCTTTGGCATTTTTTTAAGTTTTAAACCAAAAGCGATATTTTCATAGACATTCAAATGCGGAAACAGAGCATATTTTTGGAAAATAGTATTTATCGGTCTTTTATAGGCCGGCATATCATTGATCAAAGTGCCGTCAAATATTATCTCGCCCTCATCAGGCTTTAAAAATCCGCCGAGCATCCTTAAAAGCGTTGTCTTGCCACAACCCGAAGGACCAAGCAGCGTCACGAATTCATTTTCGTAAATGTCAAGATCGATGCCCTTTAAGACAAGGGTATTGTCAAATTTTTTGACGATATTTTTAAATTCAATAAGTTTCTTCATATTATCCCCCTTTAAAATATCGGCGGTGTACAGATCCAAATAAACGAGGCGCTGTCTTTGGTGCTGTTAATGATATAGTGTTCATCGTTGCCTTTTAAATATAAAGTCTCCCCTTTTTTGAGGTGATGCTTCTCCCGTTTTGTCACATTCACAACAGTGATCCTTCCCTTTATGACATAAGCGAACTCTTCGCCATCATAAGGTTTGACACCAAAAGTCGTCGCACCCGGCTCAAGTTCATACAATACGGGCTCCATTGCGTTTTTCTGCGCCATCGGTACAAGCCAGGTGATGGTCTGGTCATCTTTTTGATCGACATAATAGTCCCTTTTTTTAAAGATGATCGGTTCTTCTTTTTCATCTTTGAAAAAATCGTGAAGAGAAATCCCAAGAACCTCGGTGATATCTTCAAGTGTTGTGATCGATGGTGAAGTCAGGTTTCTCTCAAGCTGTGACAGAAAGCCTTTAGACAGCTCCGATCTTGAAGCCAGCTCCTCAAGTGTGAGGTTATTTTTGACTCGAAGTTGTTTTATGCGTTTGCCTATATCCACAGATATCCCCCTTTCTGTGTTTAGAATAACTAAACTTTTTGTTTAGTAAACATTATTATTATATTTGATGTCTCAAAAAAAACAACACCAATTTAAAAAGAGCCCTTAAGATCGCTCTTTCAGGACTCTTTTTTTTACAATTATTTAAGATTACTATCGATAAAGGCCTTGATTGCCTCTTTGGGTTGCAAGCCTCCCGTCTTGGCGATCATCTCACCATCTTTAAAAAGGAAGACAGCGGGAATCGACATGATTCGATACGTGCTTGCTAACTCTGACTCATTATCGACATTGACTTTTATAAAGTCGATATCGGGATATTCATCTTTGACCTCTTCTAAGATCGGTGCAAGCATTTTACACGGACCGCACCAATCGGCGTAAAAGTCGACCAAAGTATAACCATTTTTGATCACATCTTCAAATTCTTGTCTGTTTACTATTTTCATTAAAATGTTCTCCTTTATCTTTATGACCTGATTATATTTTAAGGTCGTTTTTATTACAAATGTTATGCTCCTAAAAAGCTTCGATGCTATAGGAGCAGACAAAGGTCTTGTTTGGTTTAAGACAGATAACCGAAGAGCGATCTTTAAACGGAATACCGACTTCATCACGTGATGAGTGATACATCCAAGGCTCGATGCAAATGAATGGAGCTTTCGGTGTCCAAATGGCAAGGTAAGGATAGCCGACAGCACTTACTTTCACACCTCTATTACCATTTGACAGAGTAAAGGTGCTGGAGTTCAGATTTTGATAGAGAAGTGTCGGCATGACATCAAAGTACTTGTAGTCAAGAGCGATCTTATGATCCTTGATAAGATCGTAAGGATAACCCTCACCGTTTTCCAAAGACGAAAATTCGATATGATAATCTGTAAATTTCTCGTCATCCGCTATCGGACACCTAAAGGCCGGATGCAAACCGAAACCAAAAGGCATCTCTTCCTCATCGTCATTTTTAATGCGATACAAGATCTCAAGTTTAGCGCCCAAGAGATGATAAGTTACTACCAACTTAAAATGGTATGGGTAATACTTTTCATAAGTCTCTGCGCTGTCTTGAAGTCTAAGTACCAATGTATCATCACTTTGTGATACAAAAGAAAATTCACTATATCTTGCAAATCCGTGATTACCCATATGGTATTCCTTGCCTTTGAAGATCTGTACTTTATCGGGCGTATTGGAGACCATCGGAAAAAGGATCGGGTTTCTCTGTTTCCAATAAGTCGGATCACCGTTCCAGATCCTTTCCAGTCCATCACCTTTGTAGATGAAACTGTAGATCTGGGCCCCGTCTTCGCTGATCTCAAGGCGGACTTTAGCGTTTTCTAAGATATAGCTTTTGCTCATTTAATGAGTTCTCCCATAGCCGTGCCCTTAATACCGGCAGCATTGCCCTCATCGGTATCGATGTGCATGGCAAGCGCATAGCTGTCGCTGACTCTGATGACGACATCGCCAAAGGTGAGACTGCGTCCGTCGGTATCGATCTTTACCGAAACGATATCACCTGAACTTACACCGTATTTCTTGGCATCTTCGGGTGTCATATGAATATGTCTCTTAGCAGCAATCACACCTTCGCTAAGGGTTACTTCACCACAGGGTCCTACCAAAGTTATTCCCGCTGTTCCTTCGATATCGCCAGACTCGCGTATCAGAGCCTCAACACCTAAAGATCGGGCATCAGTCAAAGAAACTTCGACCTGACCGGCACTTCTTTCCGGACCCAAGACTGACATCTTCATTTCACTTCTGGGACGTTTGACGACGACCTTTTCTTCACAGGCAAATTGGCCGGGTTGTGACAGGTATTTCTTTGATGTAAGCTCATGACC
>CALUZL010000028.1 GCA_944325295.1 uncultured Erysipelotrichaceae bacterium
AAGAGGGCATGCGAAACGGTTGGCTTTTAGCGATAGCGCCGACAAGTTCGACTTCGATCATAGCCGGTACTACCGCCGGTGTCGATCCGATCATGAACAAGTATTTCCTCGAAGAAAAGAAAGGTAGCATGATCACAAGGGTCGCACCCGATCTGAACGCACAAACGTTTTGGCTTTACAAAAGCGCCCATACCATCGATCAGAACTGGGTGATAAGAGCAGCTGGTATCCGGCAAAGGCACATTGATCAATCCCAATCGGTAAATCTATACATAACTAACGATTACACAATGCGCCAAGTGTTGAATCTTTATATAAGCGCTTTTGAAAACGGCGTAAAAACACTATACTACGTCAGAAGCAAATCATTAGAAGTACAAGAGTGCGAATCTTGTGCATCATAGAAAGGATAAACCATGAAAGATCTAAAACCAAAAGGACTGTTTAACGAAAACGGCGACATCGAGCTGAGCAAGCGCCGAATGATCAACGGCAACACCACCAATCTCAACGACTTCAACAATATGAAGTACACCTGGGTCAAAGATTGGTATCGTCAAGCCATGAACAATTTCTGGGTTCCCGAAGAAGTCAACATGAACCAGGACATCAAAGATTATCGTCATCTGTCTAAAGCAGAAAAGAGTGCCTATGACAAGACGTTGTCTTTTTTGATCTTCTTGGACTCGATCCAGACGGCAAACCTGCCCAATGTCGGCGACTACATTACGGCCAACGAGGTCAACCTGTGCTTAACGATCCAGGCCTATCAAGAAGCTATCCACTCACAAAGTTACAGCTACATGCTCGACACCATCTGCTCGCCGCAAGAGCGCAACGCGATCCTCTACCAGTGGAAAGATGATCCCCACCTTTTAGCCAGAAATAAATTCATCGGCGATCTCTACAATGATTTTCAGATCCATCGCGATGCCCACCATTTGATGAAGACGATAATGGCCAATTACATCCTCGAGGGCGTTTATTTCTATAGCGGCTTCATGTTTTTCTACAACCTTGGCCGGATGGGCAAGATGCCAGGATCAGTTCAAGAGATCCGCTACATCAACCGCGATGAAAACACGCACCTGTGGCTCTTTCGGTCAATGATCCTTGAACTTCAAAAAGAAGAACCCGAATTATTCACTCCGGAGCTCATCGAAGAGTACAAAGACATGATCTTAAAAGGTGTCAAAGAAGAGATCAAGTGGGGCGAATACGTGATCGGCAACGAGATCGAAGGTCTGACGACGGAAATGGTCAAAGATTATATCCTGTATCTTGGCAACCTGCGCTCGACCTCACTGGGCTTTGGACCTCTGTATAGAGGTTATGACAGCGAGCCCAAATCGATGGAATGGGTATCGATGTACGCCAACGCCAATCTCATCAAGACCGACTTCTTTGAAGCCCGCTCCAGTGCCTATGCCAAAAGCAGCGCCCTGGAAGACGATCTTTGATTAAACCACAGACAAAAAGTGTGATAGATCGGTCCAAACCGAAATGATCACACTTTTTTTATTTATAGCTCTTCAACCATCAATAATACAGGGTAAATACTTGTATATCTTCCACTGATTGGGGATCTGAATTTGTGATGGCTTATGAGATCGAAGCTTTAGGATGCAAGATCTTCTATTGTGATCCGATGGCAAGTTATCAAAAACCACATGTCGAAAATAACCATCGCTTACTCAGATGTATCTGTCCTAAAGAGACAGATCTATACGCTCTAGGTCTTAGATCACAAGCTGATCTCGATCTTGTCTTCTCCCATATCAACTCATATGGTAGAGAATCACTACACAGTAAAAGCCCGATCCAAGTATTCAAGTTCTACTATCCGGATTCTGATCTATTAGACAGACTGCACATTAAAGAAATAGATCCGGATGATATAGTGCTTACTCCGGATCTCATCAAAAAATAATAACTACAAAGACAGAAGATACCACTAATGACCATACCACTAGACAGTTGAAGTTAGTCTTACGCTTTAAAAAACCTGACTTTCATCTGTCCTTTTGGGCGTGGTTGATATAAGTGTTACTGTCGTAGATAATATATCAATAACTATCATTTCGATAAAGAAAAAAGATCATGAATAGCACATTTGATAGTGTTAATCATGATCTGTAACAGTAAATTCAATCAAACTTTCAATAAAGTCTAGGTGTTGAATTTAGTTGTGCACTTAATCCTTTTTTACACAGACAAGAATAATGGCTTTTTTAGGGGCTTTATATCCCATTTCCTTTTCAAACTGTTGAACTTGATTACTTTTATCATCACAAAATAGCCGATGATAAGATCATTGAGGTTTTCAATGTCTGAATACATGACTCTTTTTTACAAAGTCTGCTCGCTCTTTTCCGTAAGTTTTTTTTAATATAATATATAGTCATGTTGAAAAGAGCGACTGAAAAAGATCGGGAGGCAATTCTGGCTTATATCGATGATCGGCCTTGTGAGAATCTCTTCATTGCCGGTGACATCCTTTTGTATGACTTTGACAGTGATTTTCAAAAGGTCTGGATCGAAGATGACATGCGCTGTATTTATTTGCTTTATAAGACCAATCTCTGTGTTTACTCTAAGGATAAAGACCATGACTATAGGGCGATCGTCGAAATCATCCAAAATCATGAAGTCCGCCACATCAATGCGATAAGAGCTATCGCTGATAAGATAAAATTGATCGTCAAGCCTAAAAAGATACGTCATACCAAGATGGCGATCTGTGAGGGATCAGAACATCTAAAAGACCACCATGATGTAATGATCGCTGATGATACTGATCTCGATGGCCTTGCTGATCTTGCCTGGGAGGTCTTTGGCACTGCTGAGGGCTATGCCTCTTTAAAAGAAGTCAAAGAGAGTCTAAAAGGGATCATGCAAGATTTTCCGATCTATATGCTAAAAGAAGACAAGGACATCGTCTCCATGGCTTATGCCAATGCCAAAAGCGCTAAGGCCGGAATGATCTGTGGGGTCGCTACCGCCGGCAGCTATCGCGCCAAGGGCTATGCCTCAGCCTGTGTTTCTGCTTGTGTGGCTGATCTTTTAAATGAAGGGCGGATCGCCTGTCTATTCTTTGATGATCTGAAAGCTGCTTCCGTATACTACCGTTTAGGCTTTAAAGATATTGGTGACTATACCCTTTTGCTGTTGTAGATATTTGCCGTCATTTACGTTATAATTTTCCTTGCGAAAAGAGAGGAAACGATATGATTAAAGACAACAAGATCTATTTTGGAAAGGCGGGAAAAGATCTCGAAAAAGAATTGTATCTTTTGCCGAATATGGCCAACAGACACGGTTTTATCTGCGGTGCGACCGGTACCGGTAAGACGATCACTCTTAAGGTGCTGGCCGAGTCGTTTTCGGATCTGGGCGTTCCCGTATTCTTAGCTGATGTCAAAGGCGATCTTTCGGGCATGATCGAAATGGGAAGCGACAGTGAAGATATGATCGAGCGCAAAAAACGCTTTAAGATCGAAGACACTTTCAAATACGACACTTATCCGACAAACTTCTTCGACATCTATCAAAACGGTGGCATCCCTTTAAGGACGACTGTTTCGGAGATGGGTCCGCAACTTCTAAGCACGGTCTTAGACTTAAACGAGACTCAAAGTGATGTCTTATCAGTTATCTTTAAGATCGCCGACGATGAAAAACTCATCCTCAGCGACACTAAAGACCTCAAAGCCATGCTCAACTACGTCAGTGATCATCACGACGATTTCAAAGGCGAATACGGAAACATGGCTCCTCAATCGATCGCCGCTATCATCAGAGCGATCGTCGCTTTAGAGGGTGAAGGTGCCGACGTCTTTTTTGGCGAACCGGCGATCAATGTCGCTGACTTGTTCACTACCGGTGATAGAGGAAAAGGCATGATCAATATCTTAGACAGCAGCAGCCTCATAAACAAACCGAAGCTGTACTCGGCGTTTATGCTTTATCTATTGTCGGAATTGTTTGAGATCTTACCGGAAGTCGGCGATCTCGATAAACCGCGTCTGGTCTTCTTCTTTGATGAAGCTCATCTCTTATTTGACAACGCCGATGATTCTCTGCTTGAAAAGATCGAACAGATGATCAAACTCATCCGCTCAAAAGGCGTCGGTGTCTTCTTTATCACCCAGTCACCTAAAGATATCCCCGACGGTGTCATGTCGCAGTTAGCAAACAAGATCCAACACGCCCTGAGAGCCTATACACCGGCGGATAGAAAAGCTTTGAAGATCGCAGCTGAATCATTTAGGGAAAATCCGGAATTTGATACTGCTGAACTTTTGGAAGCACTGGGAACCGGTGAAGCGATCGTTTCCGTATTGGATGAAGAAGGTGTTCCTTCGATCGCCGAGCATGGCTTCATCCTCCCGCCTCAATCAAAAATGGGAAAAGCTGACAGCGCTAAGGTCGAACAAGCGATCAAGATGTCAAACCTCTACTTGAAATACAACACGCCCGTCGATCCGGATTCCGCTTACGAATTCTTAGAGAGACAAAACATGAAAGAAGCTGAAGAAAAAGCTGAAGAGGAAGCTCAAAAAGAGCAGGAGAAAGAAGCGGCCAAACTCGCAAAGGAGCAAGAAAAAGAAGCACAGAGACTGGCCAAAGAAGCTGCCAAAGCCGAAGAAAAACAGCGTAAAGAACTCGAAAAGAGCATCAAATCAGTCGGCAATACAGCTGTTGGGACGATCGGTCGCGAGATCGGCAACGCTTTGGGCGGAACGTTTGGCAAATTCGGCAAGAAACTCGGCGGTAATGTCGGAGCCAGCTTAGCACGTAATATTTTCGGCACTCTTTTCAAAAAATAGATCATAATTTAACCATTAAAAAGACTGACTCTTCGTATTTGCGAAGAGTTTTTCTTTACACATGTTATATACTGTTATATACTGTTTACATGGAGGAAGTACATGAAGATCATAATCAGTCACTCATCGATGATTCCCATCTACGAGCAGATCATCGATCAGATCAAAACCCTGATTCGAAACGGTTCCTTAAAGGTGAATGATCCCCTACCTTCCGTAAGAGCTTTAGCCAAAGATCTAAGAGTCAGTGCTCTGACCGTCAAAAAAGCCTACGACAATTTGGAAGAAGACTGTTTTATCAAGACAGTCCATGGCAAGGGCAGCTACATTAGGTCTATCGATAAAGCGATCCTTTCAGAAGAGGCGCAAAAGGAAGCGGAAAAAGAAATGGAAAAGGTCATTTTAAAGTGTCGAATGCTGGGTCTTAAAAATGAAGAAATAAAAGATCTGTTTATGATCATATGGGAGGAACAATGTTAAAGGTAGAAGGTTTAAAAAAGAATTATCCAAGCTTTAGCCTCGATCTTTCTTTAATTGTGAATAAGGGCGAAGTGCTTGGCATAATCGGTGCAAACGGTGCCGGTAAGACGACTCTTTTTAAAGCGATACTCGGTCTTATAAAAAAGGATGCTGGCGAGATCACCCTTTTTGGCAAACGAAGCGATGAACTCTCTTTAAAAGAAAGACAGGATATCGCCATTACGCTTGCCGATTCTAGTTTCAGCCGCTATTTGACGATAAAAGATGTCGGCCAGATCCTCAAGGAGATGTATCCGTCTTTTGACCCTGTTTACTTTGATGATTTGCTTATAAAATTCGACCTTTCCAAAGACAAGAAACTGGCGACCCTTTCAAGTGGGATGCAGACCAGATTCAAACTGATTTGTGCTCTTTGTCATCATCCTAAGCTTTTGATCTTGGATGAGCCGACGATCGGCCTTGATGTGATCGGCCGAAATGAGCTTTTAGATCTATTGCGCAACCATCTTTGCAACTATGAAGACAGTACTATCCTCATCAGTTCCCATATCGCCTCAGACATCGAGACTTTGTGTGACCGGATCTGTCTTATCGATAAAGGAAAGATCATCCTTGCGTGTGATACCGATCTTGTGATCGATAATTATGGGATTATCAAGGCCACTGAAGCACAATATCAGACAATCGACAAAGAATACATCATCGGTGTCAAAAAAGAAAATTACGGTTACACTTTGCTTACTGAGCAACGCTCTTATTATAGAGAAAACTATCCGGATGTGATCACTGATGCAGCCGGCGTTGACGATATACTTACGATCATGACTAAAGGAGGCAGAATATGAAAGGTCTCATCATCAAAGATATCAAACTTCTTAAAAATATGATTCTCTTTTTGGGCATCTTTGCCGGTGTAGCGATCTTGATGCTCATAAGAGGCAGTAACCTCATCTTCCCTTGCACTATCTTTGCCCTTATAACCTCATATACCGCCATAGCGACGATCAGCTATGACGAATACGACAGGGGCTATGCGACGATCTTTACCCTGCCGATCACAAGAAAAGATTACGTGCTTGAAAAATACCTTTTCACCCTAACTTTGGGGGCAGCGGCCTTTTTCTTATTGGCGATCTGTGCAATGTTCATCATGTCTTTTGAAGGCCAAAGTCTCGACTATATTTTTGAACAGTTCTCTTTTGCCCTTGTCATGTTGCCGATCATCATCATCTTCGAAGCTTTGATCTTGCCCTTCAAACTAAAGTTCAGTGCTGAAAAAAGCACGATCGTCCTTTTTATCATAATCGGTACCTTTCTTTTTTTCGGTCGTCTTTTCTTTGCTCAAGTAGCTGATTTAGATCTT
>CALUZL010000029.1 GCA_944325295.1 uncultured Erysipelotrichaceae bacterium
CAATCGCTTCTTTTTGAATATCGACAGTATACACGTACTTGAGATGGCGTGCCAAAAACAGTGTATCGTTGCCTCTGCCGCAGGTCATATCGAGTCCGATCTTATCTTTGCTTAAAAGCGGTCTTAAAAATTTATGGGCATAAGTCACGGCTTTCATCAAAAAAACTTCCCCTGGTAGGTATCATACTTTACCATCAATTTGTCGATGTCGTTTAAGATAGTCGTTTTATTTAAGACCCAAAGTGGTGCGATCAGATCGTCCTTTAGCGGGTCACCGGTCAGTCTTTCGATGATGACATCTTTGCAGACTCTTTCAAGCTGTCTTACGACGATCTCTATGTATTGTTTACGAGAGATGAGTGAAAACGGCTCTCTATTATACATTTCAGCAAGCCTTGTCCCTTTTAAGATCTGCAAACAGTGGATCTTTAAAGCCTGGTAGGGTAAGTCATGAAGATCATCGATCGTTTTCAGCATGTCATCTTCTTTTTCAAAAGGCAGACCGTTTATGATGTGGACGCAGACTTTGATGTTCGTTTTTGCAAGACGCCAAAGGGCTTTTTTGAATACCGAAAAATCATGACAGCGGTTGATGAACTTGGCCGTATCATCATTGGAAGTCTGAAGTCCGATCTCTAACCAAATCGGTTTAAAATGACTCATGTCGTCAAGATAAGCGATGACCTCATCGCTTAAACAATCAGCCCTGGTAGCCAGTGACAACTCCTTGACCTCATCACGAAAGATCAAGCTTTCAACGTAACCTTTTATCTTTTCTAAAGGTCCGTAGGTATTTGAAAAAGATTGAAAATAGGGGATCGTATATTTAACGGGCCATTTTCTTTCCATGATCTTTTTATTGTCTTGGTATTGTTTGACTATGTCATTTTTAAAGAGGGCACTGGTATCGCCGCTTCCGCGCGCACTGCAATATATACACCCGCCAAGACCTTTAGTACCGTCACGATTGGGACAGGTGAAGTCGAGATCGAGGATGACTTTAGCCACCTTTTCACCATATGTCTTTTTTAAATAGTAGTTGAACGTCTGATAGCGCTTGTTGTCAAGGGAGTATTCATAAGGATTTTGCATACGCCTATTTTAGCGAAAACAAATTGATTTTAACAATCAAAATCGCTATCATTAAATGGTAATCGTCAAAAGCAGTAGTGGAAGTGAACACTAAGAGAGTCTTTGGCAGGTGGAAAAAGACTGTTCAGCAAATGAATCTCGTTTGACATAAAAGATTAAGCGCAGTTCTGCGATAAAGACTAAGAGGGCGTATCATTATTCATTATTGGTACGAATTAAGGTGGTAACGCGAACATTTCGTCCTTAAGATGGGCGTTTTTTTATTGGAGGAAGAATTTATGGCATATACGCATGATCAAGTCGAAAAGAAATGGCGAGATATCTGGGAGAGGGATAATCCCTGGTATACGGATACACACGATTTCAGTAAACCGAAATTTTACGCACTGGACATGTTTCCCTATCCCTCAGGAGTCGGACTGCATGCCGGTCATCCTGAAGGTTATACGGCGACGGATGTCATCTCCAGAATGAAGAGGATGCAGGGCTACAATGTCTTGCACCCCATGGGTTTTGATTCTTTTGGCTTGCCGGCGGAACAATACGCCATCCAGACCGGTAATCATCCCGAAGGTTTTACCAAGGCCAATATCGAGACGTTTAAAGAACAGCTTAAGATGTTGGGCTTCTCTTATGACTGGACTAAAGAGATAGCTACTTCGGATCCCGAATACTACAAATGGACACAATGGATCTTTGAAAGATTGTTTGAAGACGGCTATGCCCGCTATGTCGAGATGCCGGTAAACTGGTGTGAAGAATTAGGCACGGTCTTGGCCAATGATGAAGTCATCGACGGTAAGTCGGAAAGAGGTGGTTATCCGGTGGTTCGCAAAAACATGCGCCAATGGATCATGGACATTCCGGCCTTTGCCGAAAAACTCTTAGACAATCTCGATGATCTTGACTGGCCGGAGTCGACAAAGGAAATGCAAAGAAACTGGATTGGAAAATCGGTGGGAGCTGAGATCACATTTGCGATCGCTGACCACAAAGAGACCTTTACCGTCTTTACGACCCGACCGGATACCCTTTTTGGTGCGACCTATTGCGTCTTATCGCCAGAGCATCCACTTATCGATACGATAACGGCTGCTTGCAAAAAAGATGAAGTCGAAGAGTACAAGCGTCTTTGCGCATCAAAATCCGAACTCGAAAGAACACAGTTGAACAAAGACAAGACCGGTGTCTTTATCGGTGCCTATGCCATAAATCCGGTAAACGATAAGAAACTGCCGATCTATATCTCTGATTACGTGCTCATGAGTTACGGTACCGGGGCGATAATGGCGGTACCGGCTCACGATGAGCGCGATTATGAATTCGCCAAGAAATTCGGTATCGATATCATTGAAGTCTTAAAGGGCGGCGACATCAGCAAAGAAGCCTACACCCAAGATGGCATTCATGTGAATTCCGGTTTTCTTGATGGCTTAGATAAGGCTGAAGCCATTGAAAAGATGATAGATTGGCTACAAGAGCGCGGTATCGGAAAAAAGAAAGTCAATTATCGGATCAGAGAGTGGATCTTCTCAAGACAGCGCTATTGGGGAGAACCGATCCCTGTCATCCATTATGAAGACGGTTCGATCGGGATCATCGACAGTGAAGATCTGCCGCTGGTCTTACCGGTCCTTGATGATTACAGCCCCTCAAAGAGCGGAGCTTCACCGCTTGAAAAGGCCACGGATTGGGTAAATGTGACCTATAAGGGCAAAAAAGGAAAAAGGGAGACCAATACGATGCCCGGGTCAGCCGGATCTTCATGGTATTTCTTGCGTTATATCGATCCGCACAACGACGAGTGTTTTGCCGATTTCGATCTCATGAAGCATTGGTTGCCGGTCGATCTTTATGTCGGTGGGCCGGAGCATGCGGTCGTCCATCTTCTGTACTCACGGATGTGGAACAATTATCTTTACGACAAAGGTCTTGTCCCTTATAAAGAACCCTTTAAGAAACTTGTTCATCAGGGCATGATCTTGGGCGAAAACGGCATCAAGATGGGTAAACGCTATCCGGAATATGCGGTCAATCCCAATGATATCGTACGTGATTATGGGGCTGATACTTTAAGGCTTTATGAGATGTTCATGGGGCCGCTTGGAGCTGATAAGCCCTGGAGTAGTCAAGGTGTCATCGGTGCCAGAAAATGGCTTGACAGAGTATGGCGCATCATAGTGGAGATGCCCCAAAAGCTAAGCGATATAAACGACCACAAACTTGACTACTCATACAATTTCTTAGTCAAGAAAGTCACTGAAGACTATGAATCATTGAATATCAATACCGCTATCTCACAGATGATGATCTTCATCAACGATGCCTATAAAGAAGAAAAGCTTTATAAAGAATACGCCATAAACTTTGTACAGATGTTGTCATGTGTAGCACCATTTATATCTTATGAGATGTATGAGCGATTGACCGGAAACAGTGATCTGACATACCGCAAATGGCCGACATATGATGAAAGCAAGCTCGTTTTGGATGAGATCGAGATCGTTGTCCAGATAAACGGTAAAGTTCGAGCTAAATTCATGGATCGACCAAATATGAGCGATGAAGAGATCCTGAATGCGGCTTTAAGACAAGAGAACACCAAAAAATTTATCTCCGACCCCACTTTGATCAAAAAGTATTTTGTCATCAAAGGAAAGATGATCAATATCGTTATTTAAAAAGTCGCACTTTAAAAGGTGATTTAGCAAAAGAATAAAAAGCTTCTTTAACTTATTTGTTATAGAAGCTTTTTTAAAACAGATGATAAATTACTGGTTTTTTAAATATTCAATACTTCTTTTATGTACGAACTTGTCAAACTATCGTTATGGTTTCGGACACACTACTACAGACGAGGTTATTAAT
>CALUZL010000030.1 GCA_944325295.1 uncultured Erysipelotrichaceae bacterium
TAATTCCTTCTTTTAAATACATATAAACACCTTTTCCAAAGATATACTAAACGAATAGAACTATTTGTCAATATGATTGTCTTTCCTTTAAATATGAGCGCCGGTGAGCTACAATGTAGGTAAAGAAGGTGATGAGATGACAAAGAAAAACCGCCGCTATCACATGAACGAAAAATTGCGTTATCGCTATGATTCCGCTAAAAAAGAGCTCCTTGAGCTTGAAGAGGACGTCACCTACAGTGTTACCTCACAACTCGACGAGTTGGCCAAAGCGACGCAAGGAGGGATCTCCGATGTCGAAAGACTGAAAGATGCTCTGCTTGATGAAGTCGATCTTTTGGACGATGCCGCCAAGATGTTTGAGCGCATGCACAAGAGCACGACAAATACGGCCGATGAGATCAAGACGCGAATCAGTGAAGCCCAAAAGTATGAAAAAGACAGTGATAATTATCATTTCTTCAAGCCGAAACCGCCAAATGCCATGATCGACTACGACGAGAAAAGACTCAAGCACTTCGCTAAAGGCAACACTTTCTACAAGCTTTTCTGGGTATTCTTCATCGGCTGTTTTGGTGGCGTAGTCATCGAGATGATCTGGTGTCTTATCACAAACGGCTATATCGAAAACCGGGTCGGCTTGATCTGGGGACCTTTCAATTTGGTCTATGGTCTTGGAGCCTTGGCGTTGTCCTTTTTCCTTTACAAGTATCGCAACCGCTCGCGGCTTTACTCCTTTGTCGGCGGCTTTATCGTCGGCAGTGTGATCGAGTATCTGTGTTCTTTTTTTCAAGAGATGGTCTTTGGTTCGACCTCTTGGGACTATTCAAGTATGCCTTTTAACCTAAACGGTCGGATCTGTCTTTTGTATTCGATATTCTGGGGGATACTCGGAATCCTTTGGATAAAAGAGATCTATCCGCGGATGGCTGTCTGGATCTTAAAGATCCCCAACAAAGTCGGAAAAGTGCTGACCTGGTGTCTTTTGGTCTTTATGATCGTCGACTCTCTGGCAAGCGGAATCGTCGTCTACCGTTGGTCAAAAAGAGTCGAAGGTGTCAAAGCCCAAAACAGTGTCGAAAGGCTGATCGATGACATCTATCCCGATAAGACGATGCAATGGCTCTTTCCCAATCTGGAATTCAAAAGTGAGTGAAAGCTCACTTTTTTAAAAACACTTTAAGAAACTCTACACAGTATCCTTTCATTCTTAACAATCATCCCTGACTGACATATAATTATGAGGTATTTTAAGGGGGAAGTTTATGGGATTTATGTCAGTGCTCTTTGAGCAGGTCATCATCATGTTTGTGCTGATGTTTGTAGGATACCTGCTTTTTATAAACAAGAAGATAACCTTAGAGGGCAGTCGAGACCTTGGCAATATTCTGGTCTACATCATCATGCCCTCTGTAGTCATCAATGCCTATCTCAGCGAGTCATCTTTGGAAAGACTTAAGATCTTGGGGATATCTTTCATCTTTTCATTTTTAGCGCTTTTTGTGGCGATGGTCGTGGCTTTTATCTTCTTTAAAAAGAATCCGATCGAAAACTTCGGCGCCGCCTTTTCCAATGCCGGTTTTATGGGTATCCCCATCACCCAAGCCGTCCTTGGTACCCAAGCAGTCTTTTACGTATCAGCCTTTGTCGCCCTTTTAAACCTCTTGCAATGGACCTATGGCGTCTTTGTGATAACCGGTGATAAAAGAAATATCAGTATCAAAAAGATCCTGACTAACCCGATCTTGATAAGCATCATCATCGGTCTTTTCCTCTACATAGCACCCTTTGAGATTCCAAACATCTTTTCACGCTCGATCTCTTTACTGAGCGGTATGAACGCCCCTATCGCCATGATAAGTCTTGGCACCTATCTTGCCCAATCGCACCTCAAAGATATGCTAAACGATAAGACGGCTTGGCTTTGCAGCATCGTAAGACTTGTCATCATCCCGCTTTTAACGATCGCTCTTTTGAGTACCCTGCCCAAAGACTTGGAAGTCTTGAAATTGGCGATCTTGATTGTGGCGGCCACGCCGGTTGGCTCCAACGTAGCGATCTTTGCCCAGATCCATGGTCAAGACTACACCCAAGCCGTAAAGAGCGTCTGTCTTAGCACCGTCTTATCGATCATAACCCTTCCACTTATAATTATGCTGGCGCAGTTCATTTTTTAGCTCACCTAAAAACGACAGCTAAAGCTGCCGCTTTTCTTACATCTAAAACAGATCATCTGCCAACATACGACCACTACCAAAAAGTGATCGTTTTTATCTTCTACTTCAGTTGTATGTCTTTGGAACTTAAATAGTCATAGATAATGGGATATATCGCTTCATAGACACCTTTGGCATCATCTAAATGATGATGGTCTTTGCCATTAAAATAGACAGTGGCGTATTGTGTATCATTGCATAATTGAACAAATGTAGTACCAACCTTCTTTTCGATCACGATGGTGAAATAGACATAGCCCTCATAGTGCGGGTACGAATTAAAGGATGGCAAGATCTTGTTTCGGATCTTGGCATTATACAAGACCGATAAGATGTCTTCATTCATTTCATCTGTCATATCTTCACGATGTATCGTAATATCTTGCGATTTACCTGTCGTGTTGTAGTCCACATTGATAAAACGGATTTCCGGCTCATCTTTTATATCGAGCAGCGGTTGGGCTTTGAAATACACAAAAGAAGATATTACCAAGACAATGATCACAAATAAGCATATTCTTTTTTTAGTAAGCTTTATTTTCATGATTGATTAAGCTGTCTTATTTTCTTGAAATTTGATCAGTGCTTCTTTTATGCGCCTTAGACAATCATACACCTTTTCGTCATCGCGATAGATACCCAAAACGATCCTTAAGTGGCCCTGGCCGCCATCACCATAGAAAGAACCATCGTTTACAGCCACCTTGGCTTCTTTTATCAGATATTCATAGATCTCTTTGGAAGTGCCGAGTTTTGAGACATCGACCCAAGCTAAAAAACCTGATTCCGGCATCAGCATGTGCACATTGGGGATGCTATTGATGATCTCGTAGGCCACTTTGCGCCTGCGGTCAAAGACTTCGCGGAAGTTGTCAATAAAACTCAAATCTTTAAAGGCTTCAATACAGGCGATCTGGGCCATCGTTGAGGTGGCGCCCAAGATGTTGACCGCTGCTGCTAAAAGCTTATCCATAAAGAGGTCGTTGGTCACGTTGTAACCGACACGAAAACCGCTAAGACCCATGCCTTTAGATACCGAAAAAGTCGTGATCGTCCTTTCAAACATGCCCGGAAGTGCTGCCGGAGTTATCATCTCATTTTCAAAAGTTATATCTTCAAAGGCCTGATCACATACCAGTATCAGATCATGTCTGATCACAAAATCACACAAACCCACAAGCGAGTTACGATTGTAGACGGTCGTCGTGGGATTGTTGGGATGAGTGATGATGACCATCTTCGTCTTTTCAGATACGGCTTTTTCCAGATCGTTTATATCGATCTGATAACCGTTTTCTTCTTTGAGTAAAACGCTGATCGGTACCCCACCCGCCAAACTCACATCGCCGAAATTGTTGGGATAGGAGGGCGAGGGTATCAATACTTTATCACCTTCTTCAATGAAGGGAAAGATCGCATAGAATAGACCGGAATCTGATCCCGGCGTTATCAAGATATTACGCGATGGATCGACATTCAGACCATTGAAATTTGAAAGTTTCTCGGCGATGATCTCCTTTAATTCTTCATTGCCGCTTGGCGCTGTGTAGTGTGTCGAAAGCGGACCGTTTAAGACTTCGATAGCTTTATCTAATACGTTTTGCGGTATAGAGCGATCCGGTGTAAAAGGATCGGCCCAACCCATGAGATCAACGCCGTCTTGGGCGAGCTTGGTATAACTTGATCCGACATCAGCCTTTGCGCTCTTCTCAAAAAGACCACCGTTTAACCCTCTGAAACCTTTGCGCATTTTTTCAATCATAGTATCCTCTCTCCTATCTTTCCTCGAACAGTTCTTGCAGATCTCTATATTCACCGTTTAAGGCTTGGGCTACGGCTTTATTGGTAAAGTAACCTTTATGGGTATTGAGACCTTCTCTAAAGCCGTCATCTTCATTCAGTGCCGAAAGTCCCTTTTGAGCAAGCTTTAAGATGTAGGGCAAAGTCGCATTGGTCAGGGCGATCGTTGACGTTCTGGGAACAGCGCCGGGCATATTGGCAACACTGTAGTGATTGACACCATATCTTTCAAATGTCGGATGGTCATGATCAGTCGTGTGATCACAGGTCTCGATACAGCCGCCCTGATCGATCGCGACATCGACGATAGCGCTACCCTTTTTCATCGTTTTGACCATTTCTTCGGTAACGATCTTTGGCGCCTTAGCTCCCGGTATCAAAACGGCACCGATCACAAGGTCGGCATCCTTTATCGCTGCTTTCAAATTGTAGGGTGTGTTATAGACTGTATGGATCTGACCGTTTGTGATCTCATCGATCTGGGCCATCCTTCTTTGATCGACCTCAAACACTTCGACATCAGCTCCCAGACCGTTTGCCATTCTGGCTGCCTCAAACCCAACGACACCACCGCCCAAAACGATGACCTTTGCCGGTTTGACCCCCGGTACACCACCCAAAAGGATCCCGCTGCCACCGCTGGCCTTCTGCAAGATCCAAGCACCGACCTGCACTGCCATACGTCCGGCGACTTGCGACATAGGTGTCAAAAGCGGCAGGCTGCCATAGCGATCTTTGATCGTTTCATAGGCGATAGCGCTGGTCTTAGAATTGATCAGAGCTTTGGCAAAGGGTTCATTTGCCGCAATGTGCAAATAAGTGAAGACCATTTGATCCTCACGCAAATAATGATATTCACTTTCAAGGTACTCTTTGACCTTGACGATGAGATCGCTTTTTGAAAAGACTTCATCTTTACTTTTGATGATGGCACCGGCTTTGCGGTATTCTTCATCACTAAAACCACTGCCCTCCCCAGCCATGGTCTCGACCAAGACTTCATGCCCCTTCTCTTTGAGCATGTGAGCGCCTGAAGGCGTCAGGGCGACACGATTTTCATTATTTTTGATTTCTTTTGGTACACCGATTATCATATGTAAGCTCCTTTTATATTATTTTAACTTATCAGCGTTTTTTCTTCTATAGCTTCCTTTTTTCAAGTGTGTATAATAGATGGGTATGAAAAGATTGTTGTGTGTACTTTTTATCATCGTATTGTGTCTTAGCGGTTGTGAAAAAGATACTGTCACAAACGACAGCCTGTTCTCACTTGATGAGCTTGCAAGTTTTAAAGACCGCGCTTTTATCGAGGTAAACAATAATAAGCCCTATTTCACCTACGACGAACTTCAAAGGGCCAACGAAGCCTTTGAAGAGTATGGTGAGCTCGACGAACTTGGACGCTGTACCTATGCGATCGCCAGTGTCGATCAAAGCCTCATGCCGACCACAGAAAGAGGCGATATCAGTATGATCCATCCCAGTGGCTGGCACTCTGACCGCTACGACTTCATCGATCAGGAAAACCTCTACAACCGCTGCCATCTCATCGGCAGGATGCTCACAGGAGAGGATGCCAACAAACAGAACCTCATAACCGGGACCCGCTACATGAACACGCAGGGAATGCTGCCGTTTGAAGAGGAAGTAGCCGACTACATAAAAGAGACAAATCACCATGTCCTGTATCGGGTGACACCGATCTTTATGGGCGATGAGCTAGTTGCCCGCGGGGTCCTTATGGAAGCTAAATCCATCGAAAGCGATGCGATCGAATTTTGTGTCTTTGCCTATAACGTTCAACCCGGGGTCACGATCGACTACAACACCGGCGACAATCATCTTGACGAAAGTTTCTTTGAAGGCGACGAACAAAACGACTACGTCCTCAACACCAATACCCTCAAATTCCATCTTCCCGATTGTGAGAATATCTAAGATATAAACGCTGAAAACCGTGAAGAATATCACGGTTCAAGAAGAGTTCTGATAGCTCAGGGCTACAGTCCCTGTGGCGGTTGTAATCCTTAAGATACACTAAGGATGCTCTCTTGTAGCTTTGCCATAATAAAAGTGAACCTCCTTTAATCACTATCGAGGCTCACTTCAAAAATGATCTTTTTTATAAGCGTGCAACTTTTGTGGCGATCGCCATCTCAGCGACTGCTTTGGCGACGACTTCGGCTACCCGTTTATCGAAGACATCGGGAATGATATAGTCATCCTTGAGTTCATCATCACCGATAAGTGAAGCCAGACCTTTAGCAGCTGCCAGTTTCATCTCCTCGTTGATCTTAGACGACC
>CALUZL010000031.1 GCA_944325295.1 uncultured Erysipelotrichaceae bacterium
CCTTATCATCTCCCCCATATAACAAAACATCGTCAAAGATTGAGCGACAAAAGTCCCAAGTGCTGCTCCCATCGCTTTAAAGTTTAAGACGTATATGAAGATGGCATTGAAAAAGACGTTGCCGATACCGCCGATGAGTGACATCACAAACGGGAGCTTCGTATTTTGACTGGAGCGGTAGAGCACATTAAAAGACATGTTGAAGGCCGACGGGATCGTCGACAAGATCGCCACGTGCAAATAAGAGCGCGAGTGGACTAAAAGCTCGATGTCATTTAAATAGAAAAGTAAGATCTTATCGGCAAAAAGGTAAGCGATCGTGATCCAAAAAAAACAGTTGAGCAAACAAAGACCGATACTGAGACCTAAAGTCCTGGTCATATTGTCGTATTGGCGTGCCCCGTAAAACTGCGCGGCATAGATAGCAATACCCGAGGTAATGCCCCAAGATATCCCATCGTGCAAGGTCAAAAACTGCGAGGCGTTGCCCACGGCCGTCACCATGCCGATCGATGAGACCATGATACTGTCGACGATCGACATACACGACGAAAGTAAAAGGGTCATGGCAAGGGGCAAAGCGACACTTATCGTCCTTTGGTAAAAGGGTTTTGGACCGATGTATCTCAAAAGAAAAGTCTTCATTGTTTAGCCTTTGCGCGGTAACGTTCTTTCTTTTCTTCTTTTATCTTTTGTCTTATGAAAGTCTGCCGTCTTTTGCGCATGATCTTTTCGATCGCCTGCGTCTTCTTCTTTTTATAGTTTGGTTTTACCTTTTCCTTTTTGCGATAAAGCGTCTTGGCGATCTCCTTTTCAAGAGCGACGACTTCCCTTTTCTGGGTGTGCGTGCGCACCTTAGCATCTTTCCAAACGCCGTTTTTATAACTCTTGCCTTCAAATACGATACCTTTGCCTTTTAAAGCTTCGATACCCTTCAGATCGGCATCGCTATAGAGTAAAAAACAGGTACCTGACCTTGAACTGCGACCGGTACGGCCACTGCGGTGAATGTAAAACGAAAGATCGCTTGGCAAACCCAAAGATACGACATGGCTGACGCCTTTGATGTCAAGACCTCTGGCGGCGATATCGGTAGCTACAAGATAAGTGTATTCGTGCCGCATCAGGGCCTTAAGTGTCCGTTTGCGCTCCCGCTGAGGCATGCCCCCATGGAGCATCCCGACGCTGAGATGGGCCGCTTTGAGCTTTTCATATGCTTTTTCACATTCTTTGCGATCATTGGCAAACACCAAGCAGGTATAAGGTTTAAAACCGCTCATGATGCTGACAAGCGCCTCCTCATATGACTGATGGCGACAAGAGATGAGGATATGTTTTATATCGGGATCAAACTCGGCATTGTCTTTGATCTCGATCACTTTTGGATTTTCCAGGTATTTTTTGATAAATGGTCTTAAGCCTTCGGGCATGGTCGCACTGAAACACATGACTTGCGGATGGGCGACCATCTTGGAGAATATCTTGTCGATATCCTCTAAAAAGCCAAACTCCAAAGTCATATCCGCTTCATCGATGACAAAAAGTTCCGTGTGATCTACCCGTAAATCCGAACTTTCGTAAAGATCTCTCAGTCGACCTGGCGTGCCGATGACGATCTGCGGCTCTTTTTGCAAAGCCTCTTTAAGTCGCTTATTATCACTGCCGCCGCTTAAAAGTTTGATCCTAATCTTGGGATATACTTCCTTTATTGTCTTACAGACTTCATAAAGCTGAAGAGCCAATTCACGGGTTGGTGAAGAGATGATGACCTGCGTCCTCTCTTTTGTCGGATCGATCTTTTCAACGATCGGAATCAAAAAGGCATGGGTCTTGCCGGTCCCGGTAGGACTGATCGCTACCAGGTCTTCACCTTTTTTAGCGATCTTCAAACACTCGCTTTGAACGGTGGTCAACTTTTCAAAACCGCATGCACTGATAAAAGCTTTTGTCTGGGGTTTGATATCGTTTATCATGACTAATATTTTAACATTATTATTCGCAATTTGTTAGAATAATAGTATGCAAATTCATAAAGTTACCCCTTCTGGGTTTTGTATGGGCGTCATCAAAGCCATCGACCTTGTCCGGGATGTAAAAAGAAAACACCCCCAAGATACCATTTATATCATCGGCCACCTAGTCCATAACCGCTACATATCCGATTATCTGAAAAAGGAGGGCATCATTACTTTGGATGATACAAAAAACACCAAGGAAAAGCTCATCGATTCTCTCGATCAGGGTGTAGTCATCTTTACGGCTCACGGCATCGCCGATGACATCAAAGCCAAAGCTTTAAAAAAGGGTCTGATCGTCTATGATGCGACCTGCCCTTTTGTCCTAAAGACCAAAAACCTCATTAGTGATCATCTCAAAGAGGGCTATGAAGTTTTTTATATCGGCAAAAAAGGTCATCCGGAAGCTGAAGCCATATTGGCTCTTTCAAACCATATCCATCTCATTGAAAATACCGATGACATCAAAAGACAAAAGAGTCATTCCAAGATCTTTGTCACTAATCAGACGACGATGTCGATAGATGAGATCGCCGATATCTTTGCCACAATAAAGGCCATCTTCCCTCATGCCCTAATAAGCGATGAGGTCTGCAGTGCTACAAGAGTGCGCCAAAAAGCGGTACAGAAGATCGACAACTGTGACCTTTTGTATGTCGTCGGTGATCCCTCTTCCAACAATTCCGCCAAGCTCAAAGATATCGCCCTGACTAAAGGGATCAAAAAAGTGCGCCTTATAAAAAGCGCGCAAGATATAAGTGAAGATGATCTTAAAGGTGTCAATGAGGTCTATGTGACCTCCGGAGCCAGTACACCAAACTACCTTCGCGATCAGGTCGTCACGACCGTTACCGCCTACGACAAGACCAAAGAGCTTGTGATCCCACCCCTAGATCTCAAAAACTTACTTTAAAGGCAGGATCTTTCTTTTAAAGTCGTTTATAAAGTCGTGCAAGTTCTTATGCCATAGAACTTGGGGCAAACCGACATAGAAAGATACGCCAAGATAGATGATGGCTGAAAGGATCCCGAATACCAAAAGGATCAAAATGCAGATAAGACGGCTTTCATAATTGAAAGTAAATCCCAAAAACTGCAAAGTCAGCGGCAGACACGATATGATCGCAGCGATGACCATATAGCTGAAGCGGCGCAAGACCCGCTTGTAGTTGACACCATATAAGCGATGCAAGACATACAAGTTCAATACGATCGCCACGATCGAAGACAGTGCCGTCGAATAGGTCATGCCGTTGTAGCCGCCAAACATGATGAGTGGAAAAAACGTGACGAATTTGACCAGCGTGCTGAATAAGAGAATGATGACGGTAGAGCGTCTTTGTCTGAGCGTTATACAGATCGAAGAAATGATCGGTGCGATCGTGTCGGTAAATGTCGTAAGCGAAGAGATGACAAAGACCTCCGTACCGAGATCGAGGTTACTGCCGCCATACATGATGTAATAGACGGGTCGAGCATAGATGACAAGCCACATGACCATCGGTACCAAAAGAAAGAGTACCGTCTCTAAGATCTGGTTGATATAGACCTTCAAGGTCTTAAAGTCGCCCTTTTCAAGTGCTTCGGTAAGGTAGGGCACGAGTCCGGCACTGAAGCCTAAGGTCAAGACTTGCGGAATGGCGGCGATCTTGTTGCAGTTGACCTGCAAGATCCCCATCGTCAGCTTTGCCTTTTGGTAATCCATACCAATAGAGGTCGCAAAATCGATAAAGAAATTGCTGTTGATCAAAGCACTGGTCGTCCCCAAAAAAGAGATGACGAGATACGGAAGACCTAAAGATAAAAGTTCTTTTAAGATGTCCTTGCTGTTTCGAGCATTTTTTTGGGCATTTTGGGCAAGTCTTTGGATCTCTTCATCTTTCGATTTTGCTGTGATAAGAAAATAGACAATAGTCCCAAGAGCTCCCAAAGCCGCTGAAAAGATCGCCATATAGATGGCCCAGATCGAGTCCATATTCAAAATGA
>CALUZL010000032.1 GCA_944325295.1 uncultured Erysipelotrichaceae bacterium
GCCGGCTTTGCAGATACCGGAGTAAACGCGGAAGAAAGTC
Organism: uncultured Erysipelotrichaceae bacterium; assembly: GCA_944325295.1. Taxonomy (GTDB): domain Bacteria; phylum Bacillota_I; class Bacilli_A; order Erysipelotrichales; family Erysipelotrichaceae; genus JAHHTG01. The sequence continues at coordinate 41 of CALUZL010000032.1, forward strand.
AGACGACCAACGAAGGGGTCAGTCATGATCTTGAAAGCCAGAGCACTGAACGGTTCGGAATCCGAAGCGTGTCTTTCAGCTTCAGTACCATCGGGAAGAGTAGCTTTGATGGCCGGGATATCAAGCGGTGAAGGCAAGTATTCGATTACGGCGTCAAGCAATAATTGGATACCTTTATTTTTGTAAGCACTACCGCAGAGTACCGGGAAGAATTCTGAAGTGTTCGTCGCTTTACGGATCGCACTTTTGATCTCTTCGACAGTCGGTTCTTCACTCTCTAAGACTTTCATCATGATGTCGTCATCATAATCGGCGACCATCTCGACGAGTTGTGCTCTTAAAGTCTCGGCTTCATCTTTGAATTGGGCATCGATATCACTTTCGGTGATGTTGGTGCCGCTGTCGTCATTATAGATGTATTGGCGACGTTCGACTAAGTCGATGATACCTCTGAAAGTATTCTCGGCACCGATCGGCATTTGGATCGCTGCTGCCTTAGCCGCAAGACGAGATCCGATCGATCTGACCGACATCATGAAGTCAGCACCGGTCGCATCCATCTTGTTGCAGAAGACGATGCGCGGTACTTTGTATTCAGTAGCCTGACGCCAAACCGTCTCTGTTTGCGGTTCGACACCGGCCTTGGAATCAAGGACAGTGACCGCACCATCGAGGACTCTCAGTGACCTTTCGACTTCGACTGTGAAGTCGACGTGTCCCGGGGTGTCGATGATGTTGATACGGGTAGCCGGCAGTTGATTCTTACTGCCGTGCCAGAATGCTGTAGTTGCAGCGGAAGTGATGGTGATGCCGCGCTCTTGTTCCTGAGCCATCCAGTCCATCTGGCTGGCACCGTCGTGGGTCTCACCGATCTTATGTGTCTTACCTGTGAAGAATAAGATACGTTCGGTACATGTGGTCTTTCCGGCATCGATATGCGCCATGATCCCGATATTACGAGTATTCTCTAATGAATATTCACGAGCCATATCTTACTCCTACCAGCGATAGTGAGCGAAAGCCTTGTTGGCTTCAGCCATTTTATGCGTATCATCCTTCTTTTTAACGGACGCGCCAACACCATTAGCAGCATCCATGATCTCATTAGCTAAACGAAGTTCCATCGTTTTCTCACTGCGTAAACGTGAGTAATTGACGATCCATCTCAAACCTAAAGTCAGTCTTCTTTCATCCGATACTTCAACCGGTACCTGATAGTTGGCACCACCGACACGGCGGACCTTGAGTTCAAGTTCCGGCATGACGTTGTCCAAAGCTTTTTCAAATACGGCCATCGGTTCCTGACCTGTTTTCTTTTCAACGATCTCGAATGCGTTGTAAAGAATGTTCTGAGCTACACCTTTTTTACCGTCGATCATGATCTTGTTGACTAAACGTGTAACCAGTTTGGAATTGTAGATAGGATCTACTAAGACATCTCTTTTAGCGATATATCCTTTTCTTGGCATTTTTAATCTCCTTTCATCATGATTTACTTAGGTCTTTTTGTTCCATATAAAGAACGACCTTGACGGCGATCATTTACACCGGCGCAATCGAGGGTACCACGAATGATGTGGTAACGTACACCAGGCAGATCCTTGACACGACCGCCACGGATCAATACAACACTGTGCTCTTGTAAGTTATGGCCGATACCGGGAATATACGCAGTAACTTCCATACCGTTTGAAAGACGAACACGGGCATATTTACGCAAAGCTGAGTTAGGCTTTTTCGGAGTCATCGTTCCTACACGCGTACAAACACCTCTTTTTTGTGGTGATGAGACATTTGTCGGGCGTGATTTGAGGGAGTTATAACCTCTGTTTAAAGCCGGTGACTTACTTTTGAATGTTTTTTCAGTACGTCCTTTTCTGACCAATTGGTTGATTGTTGGCATCTCTATCTCCTTTCTTTCTATATCTTATGCACACATTACCATGTGTGCCCAAACAGTAACACATGACTGTGCAGTCACTATAATATACTTATGGTCATACCTTGTCAACTAAAAATACGTGAAAAATGGCACGCTTGGTTCCGTGAAATAAAATGAGTTCCCCAAAAGATCCGTATTCCCTATTTTGGTGATCGAAAAATCTATGATCGCGGTTATAATGGTATACATGAAAAAAGGTGTTATGATGCAATACTTCCATTGGGACCTGAAAGCTGACGGTACCCTTTGGCGAAAACTCAAAGATGATGCCAAAAGGCTTGCGGATGTCGGTTTTACCGCCTTATGGCTGCCACCGGCATACAAGGGCAGTGCCGGTATAAACGATGTCGGCTATGGCGTCTATGATCTTTATGATCTTGGTGAATTTGATCAAAAAGGAACGGTCATTACCAAATACGGTTCAAAAGACGAGTATTTGCAAGCGATAGAAAGTTGTCACAGTCAGGGGATCGATGTCTATGCCGATATGGTCTTCAACCACAAGATGGGTGCCGATTTTACAAACGATGTCACTGCATATGAATCCGATCCGAACGATCGAAACAAGACGATCTCAAAGCCTGAAGATATAAAGGCCTGGACCGGCTTTGACTTTCCCGAACGAGAGGGCAAGTACTCCACTTTTAAGTGGAACAGCAAGCATTTTACCGGTGTTGACTACGATGACCACGACAAAAAGAAGGCCATCTATCGCTTTAAAGGTGAGTCTTGGAGCAAGGATGTCTCTGATGAAAACGGTAATTACGATTATCTGATGGGCGCCGATGTCGATGTCAATGATCCCGAAGTTAAAAAGGAGCTTTACCGTTATGGTCTTTGGTATCTCGATTTTACAAAAGTCGACGGTTTTAGACTCGATGCCTTAAAACATATCGATGATCAGTTTTTTAAAGGTTGGCTGGCCTATCTTCGAGACAAGACAAAAAAGGAACTCTTTACGGTGGGTGAGTATTGGTCCAATGATCTTTTGGAGCTCACTTCCTATCTCGATAAAAACGATAGCTGTCTTTCACTTTTTGATGTACCTTTGCACTATCACTTTTTTGAGGTCTCAAATGGCGGCGGTTATTTCAACATGGCTGATATATATAAGGATACACTTTTGAATTCTCGACCGCAAAATGCCGTGACCTTTGTCGAAAACCATGACACCCAGATCGGCCAGGCTTTACAAACGGTCGTAGCCGATTGGTTCAAACCCATGGCTTATGCCCTGATCCTTTTAAGAAACGAAGGCTACCCTTGTGTTTTCTATGGCGATTATTACGGTATTGAAAAATATAAGACCAAACCATTTAAAGATATCATCGATAAGATGATCGCCATCAGACAAAAACGCATGGTCGGCGAAGCTCATGATTATTTCGATCATCCCGATCTTATCGGCTGGACTTTTGCGGGCGATGAGAATAAAGACAGTGGTTTTGCTGTTATCCTTGATGATGGACCAGGCGGATCAAAGACGATGAACGTCGGTTTTAAAAACCGAGGCCGCACGATGATCGATATAAGTGGCAATACAAATAAAGAGGTAATTCTCGATGATGAAGGCAACGGTCTTTTTAGCGTCGATGGCGGAAGTTTCGGTATCTATATCTTTAAATGATCGATATCTTTAAGAGATAAACTCTGTAAACATAAAAGGGGAAAAGAATGAAGAAATTATTAACATCACTACTAGCCATCGCTATGGTACTATCACTAACTGCTTGTAACAACACTGATGTAAAACCTACTACTTCACCTACAAGTACCACTGAAACCGAACAAGTCGATACTAATGTCTATGTCCCTATCGGTACAAAAGAGTTAAATCTTGATGAATTGGTCTTACCTTTAGATGACTACACATACGATTCAGTCGAGATCAACAAAGACAAATCAAACTATGATCTAAATACTAAAGGCGAATACGAACTCGTCTTAGATCTCAAAGATGAAAATGGTGAAGTAATCAAAGAAGTCAAAATAACCCTCATCGTCGATGAAAAAGACAATAACTCTGATGAAGAATTAGTAACTAAACCTTCAGATGATGGTAAGACTACAACAACTCAAAACCTCAAAAGTCTGAACCTAATAAAATACAATCAAATAATACTTCTTCCAATAACAATTCATCATCAAATAGCGGATCATCAACAAGCGGTACAAATGGTGGCCTAAGTACAAATCCGGAAGATTATGGACTTGATCCTAATAATGAATGGGTCATCGCTGCAATGAACCATGTCGGTGAATCAGGAAGATGTGATCTTATCTCTGGTGCTGTCTGGACTGATGTCGGAACAACAAAACCATACACTTATGAAAGTGCTGATTGGAACGATATCAGCGGTTGCTTAGATATTGGTGATGAGATCAGATATACCGCTTTGAATGGTGATACCTCTGTAAATCACTCTGCTATCTATCTTGGTAATGGCTTAGCACTTCAAGGCAATTGGACAGGTGGTGTAGCTAGAGTTGCAAACGCTTATCAACCAGCTAATTACTATGCGATCAACAGTGAGTTTGATAAAGAATGTGGTTGTACTACTTGTGGTTTTGGTAGCAATCCAACTTCTGATGAAGAATGGCAAGCGCAAGTTGATTCTTTTGATACAAGTGTTTGCGAGTTATATAAAGACAATATTGTTGTAGCTGTCGCTGAAGGAAAAATAACAATGGACGAGTATCTGATGTGTATTGCAAATGGTTACTAATTGACAATTCTGCAATATTTGTTACCATACAAACGTAAGGTTTTCCGCTTACCGATATGCGGGATATAAGTGGTCGGGTTCGACAGTAATCCGCTGACCAATATGCGGGGTACAAGTGGTTGGGTAGAAGGTTGTTATGTCCCTTGTCATAAAGATGAGGGACTTTCTATTATAGAGGTATCGATATGAATATTAAAGTCGATTAAATAAGTTCTTTTTATTGGTCTGATCATTGCGATCTATCTTTTGGTTCGTATTAGAATTGATAAAATAAAAAGTTCTAATACTCGCCGTTAGAACTTAAACAACTAACAAACAAGCCTTAACTTGCTGCATCTGAATTATAGCGCATAGGTTTAAGATAGGGAACTATTTTGATAAACGATGCGCAAGTTTATGGAAATAGTTTTTTTGGTAGAGACTTTAATATCTATATCTAAAGATTATTTTTCGGTTGGATGGTGACGATCATGATGCAGATAATTAAGATGATAGTGATGATTATGATGGATATTATGGCGAAAGTATCTTTTTTAAATGGATAGTTAGCTTTCAAGCTCAAGATTTCCCGATCTGAAAATGACAGCAAAATAATTGAGAAAAAAGCGAGATAATTGCCTCGCTTTTTGGATTGACCACATAGGTTTGACTTACTTAATGTAATTTAAAGTCCTTTAGATAGATAGCTTTGGGACCATGATACTTTTGGTGTGTTATCTCTTGAGCGCTGTATGCGCAGGTCTTGATCGCTTCGTACAGGTTGCCGCTTAAACTTAAGCCGGTCACCGGAATGACCTCACCTTTATCGTCATGATACAGCGCAAGTCTTACTTCACCGCCAAAATAACCTGTGCTCGCATCAAATTGGGGCGATGAGAAGCGCAAAAGCTCGATATAAGGGCAGGATAACTTGTCGATCTTTTTATCGGCAGCGACTTTAAGTTCATACGTTCCATAGCGTCCGCTCGGATTTGTTTCACCGATATATTGACCATAGTTGATGGGACCCCAGTAATCTTTAACATGACCATCCACAACGATCGCCGCTTCATCCAGGACGACGCCGTTTTCATCGAAAGGTCTTGAATCAGCTGCCTTTTCGATCACTGCTTTCAGGGTCAGGTTTAGATCATAAGGTGTTAATTGATCACCTTTTTTATAGTGATTGCTTTGAGAGAGCACCTTGAAGTAATTGAGCTCCCCGATGAGTCCGTCAAGTGCCGCTAACATCATCTCGCCATCGATCAGGGCATACTCCGGTTTCATCTTTTCGGCGTCATAGGAGACGGCCTTGGCTCTGGCGATCGCTTGCTTTAAGACATCTTCGATCGCTTTTTGGATATACTCGGGATCATCGTCGACAAGCGTGGTGTCAAAGTACAGCTCAAATTCTTCACCCGCAGCGTTTTTTGAAGTGGGGATGAGTTCGATCTCAAGGGTCGTCTTGTCAAAGCTTTCATCGATCCCAAGTGAATTCATGAAGTGGATCGCTGTTGTCGTGACAAAGATCTCGGTCGAATTGATCCACACATCTTCAAAATGATCGGCTTTGACGATCGCGTCCATACATCTTGTCGCGATATCGCCGAGGTCATCAGCTTTCAAAGACGGCACCTCTTTGAGTTTCTTAGCGGTTTTCTGATACAGATCGAAGTGGTTATTGTTGATCTTTTTGGCAGTTAAAAGAGCGTTGTCGATCTTGCTACTTAAAGACGTGGCATCATCAGAAGCCATGGCTTTGAAGCTGCTTGAACCTCTTTTGCCATCATGGTCGTCATAGACGGTGACCAGGATATCGCGATTTTCCGTATGCCGATTGGTCTCAAGTTTATTCAGCACATAGAAAAGTTGAGCTGATCGTGACCTTGTTTCCAGTATCTCGTAGGCGCTGACTTGTTTCTCTTTTAATAATCGTTTTAATTCTTTGATCATCCTAATTTGACCCTCGCTTTCAAATATGGTCCGCCATCAGCGACATAGACCCATTCCTTATGACCTTTACCGCACATCCCCGAACCGATGACTTTAAACTCATCGGACACCATCGAGATCGAGTTTAGGACATCTAAGACATAACCGCTCATGACGACCGGTGCGACGATCTTGCCGGTGAAGTGACCGTCTTTGATCTCAAGACCGTATTGAGCGGTACATTGGATGTTCCAGTTCTTCGGATCTTCCATACCGTTATTGGTGTTGCAAAGATAGTAACCGTGTTTGATCGATTTGAACATGTCTTCGACCTTTGCTGTTCCGGGACAGAAGAAGGTATTGGTCATGCGGGTGTAGGCCTTGCGCCTTGTCGATTCCCGCCGCGAATTGCCGCTTGGAGCTTTTTTGAGCTCAAGTGCCGTCAAGACATCTGATATGCCATCCTTTAAGATGCCGTTTTCAATGATCGTCGTATCCTGAGCCAGAATGCCATCATCATCGAAGAAATAGGATGCGGCACTGAGAGCCGCTTTAGCACCATCGTGCATATTTACGATCGTGCTCGCCACTTTTTTACCGATGTAGTCTTTAGCTTTGGCACGGTTTTTGACAAACATGTCCATCTCGACTCCATGACCAAAGGCTTCGTGGGCAATAAGGCCGCTTATCGTCGGGTCGGTGATCACATCGTATACGCCCGGCTCGATCGGGGTCGCTTCTAAAAGTTTGATCGCTATCTTGGCGATATGTTCTTTTTTGGCATCGAAATCGTCAAGGGTCGCTTTAGTGTCATTGCCATAGGAGCCATCGTAGTTTTCCTGGATGGTATCGCCATCGGCCGTGATGATCGAGGCCATACAGTTGTTCCAGGAGTAGTATTGTTCAAGCTGGCGTCTTTTGCTTATAAACATCGAGGAGATCTCACGTCTTACAAAAGCGCAAGTGACATTGACGACTTTAGGATCATAACCGGTAAAATAATTTTTAAAAGCCTCGAGGCGATCGACGATCTCATCATCACTTAGGGGATGGGGATCTTCTCTTATAAACCGCTCTGTCAGGGGTTCATCACTCAAAATATCGACAGCGACACATTCCTGATGCAGACCTTTTAGGGCGATATCTTTTTTGAACTTGGCGTAGTCGAAGTCTTTGAGATCATCGATAGAATATTCGCTGTAGTGATCACCATTGTATACCTTGATCACAAAACCGGCTTCAGCTTCTCTTATGCTTGTGGAATCACCGATTTGGGTGATCTTGGAATTGACCACAAAACGCTTGCCGTTTGCGTGTTTGCCAAATATCGAGACATAGTTATAATCTTCTGAAAGCTTATTGCAGATCTCTATGGCTAAAGCTTTGCGGTCATTTAAAAATTGACTGTACATACATTTCCTCCTTGAGTAGATTATATACCTTTTATGAGAAAGCAATGGTCAAATTATTCAAGAGCGTTTAAAAGGCTAAAAAAAGTCCCGCTTTGGGGACTTTACTGGCTAGTGGTGCCGACGATAGGACTTGAACCTACAACCTACGCGTTACGAGTGCGTTGCACTGCCGATTGTGCTACGTCGGCATCTTCTAAGTGATTATAACACTTCAAGCACTTATCGCAAAGAGCTTGATAGCGAAGACTATCATATCGTAAATCGTTTGGGATTTCCAGCCCTTTTTACTTACCGATCGCCTTTTTTAAGATGAGCTTTCGTCGCAGTTTGAGCAAGGTAGTGATGATCTTGTTGGCAAAAGGTCTTACGACAAGATCAAACTCGCCGATAAATTCGCAAAGATCGCCACCGAAGCGAGCTTTAAAGAGGTAAAGACCGTAAAGATCGGAGTGTTTGTCGATCTTACCTTCAGTGCCATAGAAATCACAGATGGCATATCCTTCCTCTTTACTGTCGAGCATTATCGCGTAGTATAATAAATAATTAGCGTTTAAGAATTTGAGGATGTCACGGTTTCCGCCATGGACCAGCCAGACTTTGTCGGCAAACTTGGCTGTGATGATCGCCGAAAGGACGATGGTGTCAGCAGGGATATCTTCAAGCTCCTTCAGGTTTTTTTGCATCTTGGTCAAATGATTTTCAATCTCTTTGACTTTGTTGGCTGTTTTGCGATTGGGGTTTTCTAAAAGCTTGGCGATCTTTTCTTGGTTCTCTTCGATCTCTTTTTTGTATATCTCTATGACCTCTAAAAGATCGACTTTGGCACTGAAAAGATCAGCCATGCCCTCCTTGCGCAAACCCTCATAGAAGGTCTCATAAAAGGAGAGCGGCTCCAAGTAGATGTGCTTCCTTTTGGCCGTATCTTCCATCGTGCGATAAAAGGCTTTGAAATCAGCAAAATCATTCTTGCAGATCTTTACATGATAGGGATTGTTTCCGTTTAGGATCTGTCTGGTCGTGGCGTGCATATCCGCCTTGAGTTTATCGACATCTTTGGTGATATCGACTCTGAAGGTGAAACGGGGCATACTAGACTCGGAAAAGCGGTTGGTAAAGCCACGGTGACTAAAACCGAGCTTTTTAAAGACATCTATCAGTTTTATATTTTCGATAAATTCTTCTTTCGTTTCAGCATCTTGCGGGTCACGCTTTCTGATGATAAGTGAGGGATCGATCTTCAGGTAAAGACCGCGATGGGCCTTGACGTATTTTTTTAACTCTTTAGTCATTTCGGCGATCAGTTTGTGATCATTAAAGTCGACATTGAAACCGCGCGGGCTATAAAAGGTCGAGTAGTAAAGGATCGGTCTTTGCACTAAAAGGGCGGTCCCTTTTAAGACATCATCATCAAAAAGTCCCAAGACATGGGGTATGTAGCCGCGGCTTTTAGCGACACTGGCCCAGCCTGAGCTTTGTAAGAAATGAGCGGTATTTAAAGATGAATTGAATTCATCAAAGGTCTTAAGTGTGATCTTCTTTAGTTCCATAACCCTCACATTATAGCATCTTCACCAGGTAGGAGTACAAACAATCATGATCGTTCTTTACTTTCTGTGCCCTTATCGCCTTTAGGAGCTCTTTTTTGATCAAACCGATATCTTTACCTTTATAACCCAAGTCAGCGAGTTCAAAAGAGCTTATCTTAAGCGTATTTTCGTTTGCGATATAGTCATGGTTTTCTTCATAAAAAGGTCTTAAATCCACCCCTTTTAATATCCTTATATATTCGATATAGGTAAAAGGATCAAAGGCTTCACCGAAAGTCAAAAGTAAGTCTTCGCTGTCTTTGTGTTTGCAAAGAAAGGTTATCGCTTGTAGCATCTTTTTATTTAAGAACAGTTTTTTGAGTTCATCATGATCATCTTTGAATAAAAGGGCAAGCCTTATGGCGAGGTCATCTGTCTTGTCGAGGTCTTTAAAGTAAGTGTAATTGAGGTATTGTGTCAGGATCTTTTGGTATTCCTTTAAGACGATGACATGATCACTTTTTACGATCTTTAAAAATTCGTCCGCTTTGCGCTCGGCAGCGATCTCATTTAATAGCGGTGCTTTTAAATACAGGGCACTTTCAGTCTTGGCTTCGATCGTAAAACCCAAAGTAGCCCTGAATCTGATCGTACGCATGATCCGCAAAGCGTCCTCTTCAAAGCGCTTTTCGGGATCACCGACAGTCCTGATGATATGATCGTCGAGATCTTTTTTCGCGTTTAAAGGATCACTGATCCGGCCCTTAGCGTCCATCAGGATGGCATTGATGGTGAGATCGCGCCGCTTTAGATCATCCAAGACATCCTCGCCGAAAGTGACGCTTGTCGGATGGCGATGATCTCTATAGACCCCGTCTTTTCTGAAAGTCGTTATCTCGTAGGACTTTTTATCCAGTATTACAGTCACGGTACCGTGTTTGAGGCCGGAGAGGTACAGATCTTCGTCCTTGAATATATCGATGATCGTTTGCGGGTGAGCACTTGTCGTGATGTCGTAGTCTTTCGGTGTTTTAGAAAGTAAGATGTCGCGTACGGCGCCGCCGACGATGTAAGCTTTATGACCGGCACTTTCAAGTCTCTCTAAGATCATCTTCACGTTTTTATCCATAGATGTATTATAAAATAATTAGTGAAAAAGAAGCATTTTTTATCAAATTTATTTTTAAAAATGCTAGAATGCTAATGGAGGTAAAAGACAATGGAATTAAAAGGTTCACAAACAGAAAAAAATTTGGAAGCAGCTTTTGCCGGCGAATCACAAGCTCGCAATAAATACACTTATTTTGCTGAAGTAGCTCGTGAAAATGGTTTTGGCCATATCGCTGATATCTTCTTAGAGACCGCTCGCAACGAACAAGAGCACGCTCATCTTTGGTTCAAACACTTACATGGCGGTGAAATGCCGGATCTTGCGACTTGCTTGAAGATGGCAGCTGAGGGCGAAAATTACGAGTGGACGAGCATGTACAAAGAGATGGCGCAAAAGGCCAGAGAAGAAGGCTTTACAAGGATCGCCGCGCAGATGGACATGGTCGCTAAAGTCGAAAGAGAACACGAGGAGAGATATAATGAACTGCTCCACAATGTTCAAAACAACACGGTCTTTGAAAAGGAAGAAGACGAGGTCTGGATCTGCGGTAAATGCGGCTATCGCCACAGTGGCAAAAAGGCTCCGAAAGTCTGTCCGTTGTGTGGGGCTCCCGAGACCTATTTTGCACTTCATCGCAAAGATTATTGATTTTAAAGAAACTGCCCAAAAAAAGGCAGTTTTTCTATTGACATAAGGCTTCATATTGATAGAATATCATTCGGAATATGAAAGAGGTTATTGTAACTATCAGATCTCAAGACCTCGATATCTTAAAAAAGAGATGTTCGATGACTTGTGATGAGATCGTAATTGATGCCAATAATAAAATCATACTCCTTGAAAATATTATTAAGATCGAAAGAAGAGATGAAGATTATCGAAGTGAGATCTTACTGAGTGCCGAAAAGTCTTTTGCCAAGATAGAATGTCTCGGTCAAAAACTTTTGATCGATATCGATCTCAAGCAGTTAGAGATCGCTAAAGACAGGATCTTAGCTCAGTATGATACAGGTGAGATGATCGAATTACAGATAGACTTTATTTGAGGAGATTTATGACAAAGAGAAGAGCTTTAATCGATATTGCTTATGACGTTTTATCAAAGAAGAGAAAACCGATGCCTTTTAAAAACCTCTGGCTTGAGACCATCGAGAGTGCCAATCTCAAACAAGATGAGGCTCAAGGCCAGATCGGTCAATTCTACAGCGACATGAGTTTGGATTCCCGTTTTGTTTCTCTCAGTGAAAACAAGTGGGATCTAAAAAAACGCTATAAGTTTGAAGAGACTTATGTCGTGCTCGACGATCTCGATACCGATGAGGACGAGATGGACGAGTACTATGATGAAGATGAAGAAAACAGTGATCTGAATCATGACGAGGAAGAAGAGGACTATTGATCCTCTTTTTTTGTTACAATAGGGGCATGAAAACAATCATATTTGATTTCAATGGGACGATAGTCGATGATGTCGACATCGGGATAAAGGCTTTAAATGTCATGATCGATAAATATCTCGATCGTTCACATATCACTAAAGCTGAATATCTGCACATCTTCACCTTTCCGGTCATCGACTACTATAAGAAAGTCGGTTTTGACTTTGACAAATTATCGTTTGAAAAGGTCGGTGCCGAGTGGATGGAGGTCTACGAAGCTAACTTTAAAGATTGTAAACTGCACCAAGGCGTAAGGGAAATGCTTTTAGAAAACAAAAGAAACGGCATCCGCAACGTCCTTTTAAGTGCCTCCAGAAAAGATAAACTGCTGGCCCAGTGTGAGATCTTAAAGATAAGGGAGCTCTTTGCAGAGATTTTAGGGATCAATGATATCTACGCTTCCAGCAAGGTAAATATCGCCAAAGACTGGATGCGAAAACAAAGCTCAGGCGAGTATCTTTTTATAGGCGATACCCTGCACGACTTAGAGGCTGCCAAAGAGATCGGCACTCCTTGTGCTCTGGTGGCAAACGGGCATCAGGCCAAAGACGTGCTGCTTAAAGTTACCGACAGAGTCTATGATGATATAAGGGAGGTTAAAGATGATCCGGATTGGCCAAAGTGAAGATATCCATCGTTTAGTAAAGGGTCGTGATTTGATTATCGGCGGGGTAAAGATCCCCTATGAATACGGACTTGACGGTCATTCTGATGCCGATGTCTTACTGCATGCGATAATTGAAAGTCTCATCGGAGCTATGGGTCTTTATGATATCGGTCACCATTTCAGCGACAAAGATCCAAAGTATAAAGGTATTTCATCTCTGAAACTGTTAGATGCCACAGCAAAGCTTTTGCACGAAAACGGTTATCGCGTCATCAATATCGATTCTTTGATAATGATCGAAAAGCCAAAGATGGCGCCTTATATCGACAAGATGCGTGAGAATATCGCCAATCATTTAAATATCGAAAAGGAAAATGTAAATGTCAAAGCGACCTGTGCTGAAGGTCTGGGCTATATCGGAAGAGGCGAGGGCGCTAAAGCCCAAGCAGTCTGCCTTATCGAAAGAGTGTAAAGAATTTTTAGCCAAGTTTAAAGACACACGCATTTAAAACAAATTCGGCTTTATGCTGTTTTTGCCGAATTATGTTTAAAAATCTTTTTCGATGCAAGTAAATAAGTATTGAGGTTTTTCGAAAAAGAGCATAATTTACAGGTTAGTGATTTGGCTTTTTGTAATGCACACACCATAAAAAAAGTGTAGAATATAATTAACAAAGGGAGGAATAAATCAGACATGTTAGTTAATGCAACAGAGATGTTGAAAAAAGCTCATGAAGGTCATTATGCAGTAGCTCAGTTCAATATCAACAATTTAGAATGGACAAAAGCGGTCTTAAAGGCTTGTGAAGAGATGAAATCACCGGTTATCTTAGGTGTTTCTGAAGGTGCTGCTAAGTATATGTGCGGCTTTAAAACAGTTGCCGATATGGTCAAAAACATCCATGATCAAATGGGCATCACTGTACCGGTAGCTATCCACTTAGATCATGGTACATTCGAAGGTGCTAAAGCTTGTATCGAAGCCGGATTCACTTCGGTAATGTTTGATGGTTCACACTATCCGATCGAAGAGAATATGCAAAAATCAAAAGAGATCATCGAGTATGCTCATTCAAAAGGCATCAGCGTTGAGTGTGAAGTCGGTGGTATCGGTGGTACAGAAGACGGCGTTACATCTAATGGCGAAGTCGCTGATCCTGAAGAGTGCAAGAAAGTCGCTGACTTAGGTTGTGACTTCTTAGCAGCCGGTATTGGTAATATCCATGGTAAATATCCGGCTGATTGGAAAGGTTTGAACTTTGAAGTTCTCGCCAAGGTCCAAGAAGCATGTGGTGATAAACCGTTAGTATTGCACGGTGGCAGCGGTATTCCAAAAGACCAGGTCTTAAAAGCTATCTCACTTGGCGTATCAAAGATCAACGTCAATACGGAATTACAGCTTGTATTTGCCGATGCGACACGTAAATACATCGAAGCCGGCAAAGATCTTGAAGGCAAAGGTTACGATCCGCGTAAATTATTGGCTCCGGGCCATGACGCCATCGTTGCTCAATGCAAAGTCATGATCGAAGAATTCGGTTCAGCAAATAAAGCGTAAGCCATATCCAAGAATAAATAAGTAAGAAAGACTGTAAGTACTAACAAGACTTAGTAAATTACAGTCTTTTTTATTTGTTAAAATTATAACTTGTGCAAATGAGCGAATTCGTTCACAAATTTATTAGTAATTTAACAAATATGCCCCGAAAACGCTTTAAATGCTTATTAACATATCATAAATGAATGAAACGATCATTTATATTTGCTTAAACGATCAATCAGATGATTATTTGATTTTGATTGATCGTTTTAAATTGAAGGCATCTTGGGCCATATCCTAGTATTTAATTAGATAAGCGCTTACAAGTAGATTAGTAAAGATCAATTTATGATCAGATTACTGAAAAAGAAAAGGAGACGGAAAGTGTATGAAAATTACAATGGCTAGAATAGACAATCGTCTACTGCACGGCATCGTTATTGCACAATATCTGCCAAAAGCCGATTGCCAAAGGATCATGGTCATCGAT